>DAIBSV010000074.1 GCA_027415455.1 Nitrospirota bacterium
TCGTTCTGGATCAGGGCGTAGACCATGGAAAAGATCTTGAGACTCTTGTCCGTTCCCCCATCCGCCAGAACCGCATGGCCGACTCCGCCGACCAGAATCCCGACTGCAAGGACAAGCAGGATGTTTCCCGTTTTCATGACCCACTTCCAGCCTGATCGGTTCGACCCATTCTTGAAACCCGGAAGATGCATAAAGATCCTTATAATGGTACTCCCGAGGGTCCTGCCGGAGCCCGGGAGGCTTTCGAGAAGAGATACGGCTCAACAAATCGTGATTTGAGAATATCATGCATCGCCCGGTATTACAACACGGGCGCCGGCCTTCGCGCGGGCTTCCCCCTTCAGTGCGAAAGGAATCCCATCGGACTCATTGGCTTCCCCCGACGGGTCACTCCGAAAAAGAGGGTCGACCGTCCACGCGTTCCCCCCCGCCCCACCGTTCCGAGGATTCCCCCCTCCGGGATCCTCTGGCCCTCCTTGGCGAAGATATGGTCGAGGTGGCCGTAAAGGGTATAAAGATGATCCCCGTGGGCCAGAATGACCAGGCGTCCGTATCCTGTATAGGCTCTCGCAAAGAGAACCTTTCCCGGCCAAGCCGCTCGGACGCGGGAACCGACTCCGGCCGCAATATCGATGCCATCGTGGAACGGTCCGAAACGCTCGATGATCCGGCCATGGACCGGCCACTGGAAGACCGTGTGGCCCGGTACGGGAGGATGGGCGAAGCGTTCGCTGGCTGAGGTCCTGCGCCGCATCCGTTCTAGCCTGGCAATCAGGTTCATCAGCTTTCGACGGCGCCTGAGAATCGAACGGTTGTCCTGGGCGATGGCCTCTTCTTTTTTCTTAAGCCGGGCGATCTCGCTCTGGGTTCCGGTCATCTTTCTCTTGAGACGCGCCTCCTCCTTTTCGCGATTTTCCAGAAGTCTCTTTTCGTGATTCTGGATCGTCTTCAACTGGGCCCGACTGAGGCGAAGCCGATTTTCCTTGTTCCTGTATCCGTGAAGCAGGGAGTCGAGATGAGTTGTCTGATCGGCAAGGATATTGGACCGCAGGATAAGGTCGGGTTGAATGTCGGTTCCATCGAGACGGGACAGCGAGACCTCCGCCAAGCGCGTGAGGAGCCTTGATTCAAGCGATCCTTTTTCGCGAAGGTCGGCGTCGACGATCACCCCAAGATGGGCCATGGCGCGATCGAGGCGCCTGATGGCCTGGCGATCCTGGATCTCGCGGATCTGAAGCCGCTCGACCTGAAGGTGGAACGACTCAAGCTTGACCCTCAGCTTGAGGATTCTGACCTTGAGCTTGAGGCGACGGCCCTTGTATCGTCTCAGCCGATCCTTGTTTTTTGCGAGCCGGAGTTTCAGTGTTCTCATTTCCCGCTCCCGGGCATCGAGCTTTTTCTCGATCGAACGAATCGAAGGATTCGAGGCGGCAAAAACCTTGTTCGGGGTTATCCCGCCTCCTGAAGTGAAAAAGATCAGGAGGAAAAGCAGGAAAAGAAGATCTGTGCGAGCTGCCCCAGTCTTCCGGGAGGAGGGATTTTCCGGAAATTGCGGAATCACGGCCGAAGAACGTCCGGGCTCTTGGACGACAAGGGAAGGATGAGACAGACAAGACCCCCGAGAAGGCCGATGGCCCCGCAAAATACGGGAAAGAGAATCCAGAGATGGCTTGCGATGGGATTGGCTCCCATGGCTCCGACCATAAACGGATTCTGGAGACCAGGATAAAGGATCGTTCGGAAAAGCCAGACGAGAAAGATGGCGATGGAAGAAGCCAGCATCCCCCACAAGGCTCCGGAGGGGAGACGCAAAATGACGGGGGGAGAGTCTCCCTTCTTTTCGAAGGGAGCGGAAGGGGGTGGCGGCAAATCCTCCTGCCGCTGGAAGATCGCGCTCCTCGTGGCGGCCTGAGCCCGAGCCTCCCGGGACCGTGATCCCGGGAAAAGATGCGCCCAGAAAGGCAGTGAAATCCTCCCCCAGTAGAGGGCCAGTCCCACAAGAAGAAGTCCCCCGAGAACCACGATCCCCTTCCGCACTCCCAGGGAGATTCCGGCAAGGGCGTCCACCCGGGAGACCCAGTCGGGATTGAAAACGATTTCCTTGATTTCAGAGTCATTCTTGAGAATTTGGCGAATGGAGGAGATCTGCTCCGAAAGCGTCACGAAATGTCCATCCGGAGTCTGCCCCAGGGAGACGGCCACCGAAAGGATCCGACGGCTGGTCGCCCTTCCGGTCCTGCTTTTTTGATCGGGTGCCTGAAGGGCAGAGACGCTTCCTGTCCCTGCAATCTTTTCCATCGTGGCGGTGAGGCCCTGGATTTCTTTGGGAGAGGGAGGCGTGTCGAAGATCAGAAGAATATGGGCTGCCGAGGCGGTTTCAAGACGCATGTTGTCGAGAATCAGAAAGACTGTCGATGTCCAGAAAAGAAAAAGGAGGATGAGGGAAGAAAAGGCCAGGTTGGCCATCAGCCAGAACCAGGAACGGGCAGAAGACGCCGGAGGCGCCTCAGTATCAGGATGTGACATTCCTACAGCTCTTTCGCGCATCAGGGCGCACTCGGAAGGAATTCAGGACGACCCGGGCTCAAGGGCCTTTCGACAGAAGAGTGGGCGATGATGACGGGAAAGCCCATATCTCCTGATCGCCTCCCTATGATCCTTTGTTCCATACCCCTTGTGGATCCGAAAGCGAAACTCCGGGAATTCGGAATCGATCTCGCCCATATATCGGTCACGCGCCACCTTTGCCAGGATGGAGGCTGCCGCGATCGAAAGGACCATTCCGTCCCCACCCACGACGGCCGTCTGTGGGAAAGGAAGGTCCGCAATGAGGTCTTTTCCATCGACGGCGACCAGAATGGAGTTCTCTCTCAGGAACGTTTGGGGGAGCGTCTGGAGGGCCCTTCCCATTGAGAGCATGGTCGCCCTCCGAATGTTGAGACGTTCTATCTCGTCGACCGAGGCCCATCCCAAGGCAGTAAAAAGGGCGTTTTCCTCGATCCAGCGGGAGAGGGTCTCCCGTTTTTCCGGAGTCAACAGTTTTGAGTCAGCGATTCCATAACCTGCAAAACGTTCGACTGGAAGGGGAAAGACCACACAGGCCGAGGTCACTGGACCCGCCAAGGCTCCCCGACCAACCTCGTCCACTCCTGCGACGAGCCAGGGAAACCGGCCATCGGACAAGCCTGAGACGGCGAACGCCTCCCACGTCCCATCCATCACGGGACGAACGCCTGCGGTGGTGGGTTACTCTTCCTTGGCCTCTTTCAGGCGAGCAGCCTTTCCCTTCTTGTCGCGCAGGAAGTACAGCTTTGCCCGACGGACACGGCCAGAACGGACATGGTCCACCTTGATGACCTGGGGAGAATGGACCGGGAAGGTCCTCTCGACTCCGACCCCAAAGGAGATCTTCCGGATCGTCACCATTTCCCGCGTTCCCCCACCACGAATCCCGATCACAACCCCTTCGAAAACCTGAATCCGTTCTTTTTCTCCCTCGACAACCTTGGTGTGAACCCGAACGGTTTCTCCCACCGACAGCTTCGGGGCTTCCTCTTTCATGAACAATTGCTCCACCTGATCAAGTACCTGCATGACTCACCTCGTGATTGTGTCCGATTTGTCGGACACTTGGTTAACGGGAAACACTGGCCTGGTCTCCGCCAAGATCCGGCCTCACGGCTTGTTGTTTCCTGCGGGAGACATCCTCTCTGTAGCGCCGAATGGCCTGATGATCCCCCGAAAGAAGGACCTCAGGAACTTCGCTCCCCCGAAAGACACGCGGCCTCGTGTATTGGGGGTAATCGAAGGATCCGTTTGAAAAAGTTTCGTTCACCGGCGAACTTTCGTTGGAAAGGACGCCAGGAATGAGCCGTACGACCGCATCCACCATCAGGGAGCAGGGAAGCTCCCCTCCCGACAGGATATAGTCTCCGGCAGACCATTCCTCTAGGGGATATTGATCAAGGATCCGCTGGTCGATTCCCTCATAATGACCGCAAAGGAAAAGAAGGGGGCGCGCACTTCTCGCCCATTCCTCCGCGACCGACTGGGAAAATCTCTGTCCCTGAGGCGATGGATAGAGTAGCCGAGGCGGTTCTTCTCCACTCAGTTCCTCGAGGATACCCATCGAAAGGTCAAGGGCATCGGCCAATGGCTCCGGTTTCAGGACCATCCCTCCGCCCCCTCCAAAGGGATAATCGTCGACGGAATGATAGGAGCCCGTTCCGAAATCCCTGAGATTCCAGGTGTAATACTGGACGAGACCTTTGGTTTCCGCCCGGCCGAGGATACTGGTGCTGAAAATGGAGCGGAGCATCTCAGGGAAAAGAGTGATGGCCCCTATATGCCGACAATGCCCCATTGAACATACACCTCACGCCTGTCCCTGTCTATCCGCGGAACGAGCGGTTCGACATAAGGGCATAGGATCTCTCGTCCCTTTGCGTCGATGGCCAGCAGATCCTGCCCCGGTCTTTCATAAAACCCGCTGATAAATCCAACATCTGTTCCGGTCAGCGAATCCAGCACACGCATCCCGATCAAATCGGATATTTTCTGGGCCTCTGAGTCATCAGGAATCCAGTCATCCGGACCCTCCCAGAAAATATCCCACCCGGAGATTTCCTTTAGAACCTCGGGGGAGTCAATCCCCTCCCATTTGACAAGGAGGACATCTCCTTTCCACTCGGTGTCCTCGAGGACAAGCCTTCGACTCTTTCCATTCACCCGGGAAGGAGTCGCAAGGTGGAAGGTTTCCCCACGATCATCCAGAAAGCGGCCGGGATTATCGGAAAGAACAGAAACTCTCCCGAAACCCCGGACACCAAAGGGGCGCCCCATCTTCCCGACCAAAATTCCCTGGTCCGAAGGATCCGGATTCACCACCGGCACACCGTTACCTCAATGGCCCTTTTGAGAGCGGGAATGACGAGGCCCTCCCTTTGCCTGCTGAAGGCAGGAATCCTTGGAATGAGGCGGTGATTCCCTCTCAAGAAGCCGTTGAAGTCGCCTTCTTGATAAGACGGGCAACCGTGTCAGTTGGAGTGGCCCCATTAGAGATCCAGGAATCGATTCTTTCCCGGTTGATCTTGATCTCGCCCTCGTTCTGTTTGGGGGCATAGGTCCCCACCACTTCGATGAAACGTCCGTCCCGGCGGGATCTGGAATCCGCCACAACGATCCGGTAAACGGGAAGTTTCTTTCTTCCATGTCTTGCAAGCCGAATATGAACAGCCACACATCCTCCTTCAGTCCGGATAGTCCGGATTGTGTCGATCGGTTGTCCCGATCAGAATGGGAACATCGATCTCAACGACCGGTTCCCCTTGGATTTTAGCGCCGTGCGCATCATGCGCCGGGCCTGGTCAAATTGTTTTAAAAGCTGGTTGACCTGTTGCACGCTCGTCCCAGATCCGCTGGCGATACGCTTTCTCCGGTTCCCGTCGATCACGTCCGGATGATCACGCTCTTCGTTGGTCATAGAAAATATGATCGCTTCCGTCCGCTTCAATTCTTTTTCGACCAACTGCATGTCGACCTTGGATTTGAGGGAAGCCCCGCCAGGAATCATCCCCATGAGGTCATCAAGCCCTCCAAGCTTTTTCATGCCCTGAATCTGCTGGAGGAAATCGTTCAACGTCATTTGATTGTTTCCCATTTTCCGGACAAGTGTCTCGGCCTGTTCCTGGGAAACAAGATTCCTGGTTTTCTCGACAAGGGTTTCGATATCGCCCATTCCGATGATGCGTGAGGCCATGCGCTCAGGAATGAAGGGTTCCAGGCGATCCAGCTTTTCTCCGGCCCCCGTAAACTTGATCGGCTTTTTCAAGACGCTCCGGATCGACAAGATCGCGCCTCCGCGCGTGTCTCCATCAAGCTTCGTGAAGACCACCCCATCGATTCCCACGGCCTGATCGAAGGCCGTGGCCACCGAAACAGCCTCCTGGCCCTGCATGGCATCGGCCACAAGCAGGCACTCCTTGGGAGCGTATAACGACTTGAGAGTTTTAAGCTCATCCATGAGTTCGTCATCGACGGTCAAACGGCCGGCGGTATCCACGATCACAATCTCATACATTCCCTGGACAATGCGTTTTCGAACCGACGGAACCATCTCCTGGGGACGCGTGACACCCGCCTCCGGCCCGATGACGGGGACGCCGATCTGCTCTCCAAGGATCCGGAGCTGATCCACGGCCGCCAGGCGGGCCAAGTCGCTCGCCACAAGAAGGACCCGACGACCCTGGGTCTTGAAATGAAGGGCGATTTTGGCGGCAGTCGTTGTTTTTCCTGAGCCTTGAAGCCCCATCATGAAGATGATGGTCGGTGGCTTCGAGGAAAGGGCAATATTCGCGCGATGGTCCCCGAGAATGTGAACCATCTCCTGGTAAACTTCCGTGATGACCTGTTGGGCAGGAGTCAGCCCCGTTTTTCGGGCCTGGCCCACGAGGCGGCTTCCCAACGTCTCCGTAAATTCCTTGACAACGGGAAGGCTCACATCGGCTTCCAGAAGCGCGACCCTCAACTCCCGAAGGGCTTCCTCGACGGCCGCATCGGTCAGACCTCCGCGACCTGTCAGCTTTTGAAAAATCCCTTCAAAACGGCCTGTCAGGCTTTCGAACATTGAGGTTATCCCTTGACCTGGCTGGACTTGAGGCTGGATTTGAGGATTCGGCTCTGCTTGAAGTAGGGAACCTTCTTCGGGGCAACGACCACCGAGGATCCGGTCCGCGGGTTTCGGGCCTTTCTCGTCGCTCTGGTTCTGACGCGCAACACGCCAAAATCCCGGAGTTCGACGGTATCACCGGAACGTAGGCCGTCCTTCATGGAATCGAGAAACAGATCGATCATCATACGGGCATCTTCTCGCCTGATTCCGGGAAATTGCCTTGCCAGCCTCTGTACAAGCTCACCTTTGGTCATTGTTTGTCCCGCTCCTTCTCTGGTAAGAGGTTATCGGAGAATGGCATGTCCCGGCAGTATGGACCAGAAGCCAGCCGGTTGTTGCGCTACGGACTCCAACATGTTGTTGATCTGCGACGAAAGCATTTTATCCAGAAAACTTTTTTCGGGAAAGGTCCTAATCACGGGTGATCCAGTGATATGAGCCAATTTTGTCGCTTCGGCCACCGCATCCTGATAATCCCCCAACTGGTCCACGAGATGATTGGAAATGGCCGAACGCCCCGTAAAGACACGGCCGTCCGCCAAGGGCCTCAGGACCTGAACCGGAATGTGGCGCCCTTTCGCCACATCCGAAATGAATTGCTGGTGCATCTCATCCAGGACGGATTGTAAATAAGCCTTTTCTTCTGGAGTCATGGGCCTGAAAGGCGACCCGGCGTCCTTCAAAGCTCCACTTTTCATGACCTCACTCTGAATTCCAATTTTTTTCATGAGATCCTGAAATTCGGCGAGCTCCATGATAACACCGATACTTCCGGTGAGCGATCCCGAACTTGCCACGATCCTGTCACAAGCTGAAGCAATATAGTAAGCGCCGGAGGCTCCAACCGTCCCGATCGACGCGATGATCGGCTTCCCCTTTTTTCGGACCTTCAGAACTTCCTCGTATATGTCCTGAGACGGCACAACAGCTCCGCCGGGACTGTTGATGCGCAGAATGATCGCCTTGATTCTCGGATCCTTGGCAAGAGACCGGATTTGGCGGATGGGCTTTCGCGACGAGAGGATGACCCCAGAAATGCGGACCACTCCGATCTCCGCCCCTCCGACCAGTGGCATCGAGCGACTAAAGAAAGCAGCTCCCCGCCCGAGAACAAAAATGACGACAAGAACGGTCAGAATCACCAGGAAAGCCCGAAAAATCTTTCGAACCATCATTTCCCCACTTGAAACATCTTGCCTGGACAAATCGCGAATTCACTGAGAAAAAACGCCTTCACAATAAAAGAGGGGAATCCTGCCTCGACATGACGACAGGACTCCCCGCACCGCAATGGCTGTATCAGGCGGTTTCCTCTTCGAGTCCTTTGACGGAAAGACCGATTTTGCGCTCCGCCTTGTCGATCTTCACGACCCTGACATTGACCTCTGAATCGACCGGGAACATCTGGTCAAGACGCTCGCCGGAAGGAAGATCGACTTCGCTGACATGAACCAATCCTTCTACACCATCTTCGATCTCGACGAAGAATCCGAAATCCATGACCTTCGTCACTTTGCCCTTCATGGTGCGCCCGACCGGAAAACGCTCCGGGATCTCGGACTCCCAGGGGTCGGTCGTCATTTGCTTGTATCCGAGCGAAAGGCGCTGGCGCTCCTTTTCGATCTTCAGGACGATGGCGTCCACCTTTTGACCTTTCTTGAAGACCTCGGACGGATGCCTGACGTGGCGCGTCCAGGAAAGATCGGAAATATGGATCAGCCCGTCGATTCCCTCCTCGAGGCCGACAAAGACCCCGAAATCGGTGAGGCTCTTGACCTTGCCGGAAACAATCGTTCCGATCGGATACTTGTCCTCCACGACGTCCCAGGGATTGGGACCGAGCTGCTTCAACCCAAGCGAAATCTTCCGGTTCTTCTCGTCGATCTTCAGAACCTTCGCCTCGACCATGTCTCCCACATTCATGATCTTGCTGGGATGCTTGACCTCATGGTTCCAGCTCATCTCGGTAATGTGCATCAATCCTTCAACCCCGGGCTCGATCTCAAGGAAGGCTCCGTAGTCGGTGATCGAAACCACCTTGGCCGTCACCTTCGACCCCTCCGGATAGCGCTCCGCGACTGTCGTCCACGGGTCGCTCTTCAGCTGCTTCAGACCGAGGGAGACGCGCCCGGTCTCCTTGTCATGCTTCAACACCATCACATTGATCTTGTCGCCCACGGCCATCAGATTCTGAGGGCTCGAGACACGCCCCCAGGACATGTCCGTGATATGCAGAAGTCCGTCGACACCGCCGAGATCGATAAAGGCTCCGTAATCGGTGATGTTCTTCACGATTCCCTCGAGAACCTCACCCTCCTTGAGCGACTCCATCGTCAGCTTCTTGCGCCGGTCACGCCACTCCTCGAGAAGGACACGGCGGGAAACAATGATGTTGCCGCGCTTCTTGTTCATCTTGATGATGCGGACCTGAATGGTCTGGCCGACAAGGCGATCCATGTCCCT
>DAIBSV010000075.1 GCA_027415455.1 Nitrospirota bacterium
CGACTGGGACAAAAAGTCATTCTTGAACCGGTGGCTTAGCGATGACTTCAATCCGCTGATCCCCATTTTCTAACCAGAAGCTTGCCCCCTTGTGGCCTGATCCGGAATCCTTTTTTCCCATCAGGTAGGAGAGGTAACCTGTCAGGAGAAAAAAGGCAGTGATGACACCGACGATCATGGCCGGATTGGCGGATGGTCCTAGCATTGGCGTTGTCCTTTCTCGAATCGATTGTCCCGGGCTGTCCATTTTTCCGGGTCTTTTTTCATTGTAGGAGGGCAGGGGGTGATGATCAACGCAAGTATTCTTTATTAAAGAAATAATCATTGTTTCATTCTTCGGATTGTGTTCGATAAAGAACACGTTTGACGTGGGGATTTTATGAGCAGGAGGGGAAATGGCCCGTTTGTTTGATCCATGGACGGTCCGTGGGGTGACCTCGAAAAACAGAATCTGTGTCTCTCCCATGTGCCAGTATGCGACCCCAGGCGGAGTGGCGGGAGACTGGCACATGGTTCATCTCGGAAGCCGGGCCGTAGGGGGTGCCGGAATCGTGATGGTGGAAGCTTCTGCCGTCTCTCCGGAGGGTCGGATCACGCCGATGGATCTTGGCCTCTGGAATGATGTCCAGGGAGAGGCCCTGGCGCCGATCGTCCGCTTCATGAAAGAACAGGGCTCGGTTCCAGCCATCCAGATTGCCCATGCTGGCAGGAAGGCCTCGACAGCGCCCCCCTTCGATGGGGGGAACGGGGTGAGGATCGAGGACGGAGGGTGGGTGACTCTGGGACCGAGTCCGGTTCCCTTTGGGGGGCTGCCTCCGCCCAGAGCTTTGGACGAGAGCGATATGGAAAGGATCCGGACCCAATTTCGGGAGGCGGCCTTGCGGGCCCGCTCCTCCGGTTTCCGGATTCTTGAGATCCACATGGCACACGGCTATCTTCTCCATACCTTTCTCTCTCCCCTCTCCAACCGGAGGGAAGACGGCTATGGGGGAACACTTGAGAACCGGATACGGTTTCCTCTCGAGGTGGCAATCACGGTTCGTAAGGTCTGGCCGGAGGATCTTCCGCTTTGGGTCAGGATTTCTTCCACCGATTGGGTTGAAGGAGGATGGGATCCGGATCAGTCGGTCGTTTTGGCGAAAGCCCTGGCGCAAGAAGGCGTCGACGTGATCGACTGTTCCTCGGGTGGACTCGTTCCGCATGCCTCCATTCCCGCAGCCCCTGGATACCAGACCGCCATGGCCTCGAAGATTCGTCAGGAAGTGGGCATTCCGGTGGTGGCGGTGGGAATGATCACCGATCCTGGCCAAGCCGAACATATCCTTGTCACGGAACAGGCCGATGCGGTCAGCCTGGCCCGGGAAATGCTCCGCGATCCTTACTGGCCGCTTCATGCCGCCAGAAGGCTGAATCAGGATGTTTCCTGGCCCGTCCGGTACGAACGGGCCAAAAAAGGGGTGGTGTTTTAAAAAGGGGATGCATTGCCGATTCATGGTATAGTGATCCCGGCCGGGTAGGGTGGGACAGGCTCACGGGAGAGGAAGACCCACGAAGGGAGGCGATTGCGTGAAGGGAAGCTCCGGTCTTGTAAAGAGAGTCTTAGGGGGGGCTCTGGGCAGGGCGTTTCTTGCCTCTGTCGTCTTACCGGCAAGTCTGGCAGGTCCGCCCGTTCCCCCGGGCGGATCCCCCTCACTCTCTGTACTCCCTTTGCCCGCTCACTCCCATGTGGCCGGAGACTCCGACTTTGGTCGTGACGACTCGGGTGCCTATTATTTTTTTTCTCCGTCAGGAAGCCCCAGTCTCGCCCGCCTGACCATTGAGCATCCCATGGGGGCGAAGGACCTCTGGCGGGAAACCTGGACGACGGTCTCTCTTCCATCCCTGCCCGGATTCAGGATCCGTGCAGCCGCGATCGGTGGGAATCATCTTTTCCTCGGAGGAGAGCGCGGAGGGGGAGGGGCCGTCGTCCGCTCCTTCCAGATTGGAATAGGCGAAGTCAATGGCCATGAGAAAATGGCCCTTACGGGCCAGGTCGACTACTTTCCTGAATCTGCCGACGTGGCCATCAGGCTCCTATCCCTGGACATGAAGGCGCGCATCCTCTGGCTGGGTTACGACAGTGGAAAGGTCGAGTCCGGGCTACCATTCCTTTTCCTCCACGACAGGGTGCTGTGGGCGGATCCGGCCGGCTATCTGCCCCTCCCGTCGGAGACGACGCTTTCCTCCGGCCCTCCCCCTCTCCTGGTTCCGCGGGCCACCCATTCCTCCGGCCAACCCTGTTTTTCCTGCCGCTTCTACCTGACATCACGGATGCCCTCTCCGGAAGGGGAAATCCGGAACGAACCCGTCCGAGCCTCCCCAATGGTTGAGAGCTCTATGGGACTTCTGCCCGCAGGACAGGGATTGGGCTTTTTTCTGGGAAGGATCCCGGCGGTGTGCCGGATTCCCGAGACCGGCCAGGATTCCGGTCTCTCGTCCTGCCATCGGATCACGGGGGGGGGCTCTTCCTCTCGCGGCATCCTGGTGGGGAAACCGTCTCGCCTACCTGTTTCCTCCCGGGGGAATGGACAGAAGAATGAAGGAGCGATGGATTGTCGCGATCGTGAACCCGGCCCGCCTTTATTCCTCAATCGAAAAACTTCAGTCCAGGGAGTCCTTTGACTTTGCTCGCCTGATCAGGGAGAGGGGAACCTTGGTGGCTTTGCCGGCCGGATCCCATCCCCGGATGAAGACTTTTTCCTCCGATGGTCGGGACCTGATCATTTTCGGACGTTCCCATCTCTACCGGATCTCTCCATAAAAGGAAAACCGACCCAGAGGCCAGAGGGAAGATGACGAAGCTCTGAATGGGTTCAGCTTCGAAGTTCGCGATATGTCTTCAAGCCCGCATAGATTGCAATGTCGATGGATTGTGGATACAATCAAGGTCATTTTCCGATTTCGGCAATGAGCATGTTTTGCTTTCCTTTCCAGGGAATGGCCTTCCTCCTTCTCTGGTGTGTCGTTCTCCGCGTTTTGCGGAAGGCGGGAGAGCCTTCCTCCTAAATTGTGGCGTTATTATAAAAACAACTCGGATCCGGAGGGATTGCATGGGAAAATATGGGCAGGAAAAAACGGAAGGAACGACGTGGGTTGGAAAGATTCGGAGCCGGCTTGCCTCGGGACTGGTGGCCGGATCCGTGGCGGCTTTCCTTGTCGGAACAGGAATCGCCTCTCCAGGATTGACCCTTCCGCCAGCCTCGGCGGCAGACCGGTGGACCTTTGCGGATTCTCTGGGGATCGGGGTCCCTTTTGATGGAGTCTATTTCATCAATGCCAGCGAAGGCTGGGTCTCCGGCGCCTCCGGTGTGATCATCCACACCACCGATGCGGGCAAGACCTGGTCTCCCCTCAATACCGGTACAACGCACTGGATCCATTCGGTGGACTTTGTGGATTCCTCCCACGGCTGGGCCGTAGGAAACAACGGACTCATTCTTTCGACCGAAGACGGGGGCAAGACCTGGGCGACACAAGAAACGGGTGTCCCCTTCGATCTTTACTCGGTGACATTCACGGACCCCCAGAACGGGTGGGTTTCGGGGTTCGCCGGCACGCTCCTCCACACGACCGATGGTGGCTCCCATTGGGCGAAGGTGTCGACCGACACCGCCCAGTGGATCATGAAGGTGGCCTTCCTCAAGGGGGATGCCAACCACGGCTGGGCCGTGGGTCAGGAAGGCCTGATCCTTGCGACGTCGGACGGAGGAAACACCTGGAAGAAGCAGAACAATCCCGTCCGAAAGGACCTGTACGGCGTGACCTTCATTGACCAGAACCGGGGATGGGTCGTTGGCACCCATGGCATCATCGAATACACGTCGAACGGTGGACAGAGCTGGGTCATACAGAATGGTCCGGGCCGCGGACCCCTCACCTGGAGCGTCGCCGGCATGGAGCGCGAATCCAACGATCTTCATACCGTCGTTTTTCTGAACGACAAGGTGGGATATGTGACGGGGGTTTTGGGGATTTTCCTGAAAACGGTCGATGGAGGCAACCACTGGACTCTCGTCAAGAGCGGGACAAACCTCGACCTGTATGGCATGACCTTTCCGGACAGCTCCCATGGATGGGTTGTCGGAGTCGGGGGCATGATCCTGCACTCCTGATCTTCCGACCGCTTTAATCGATCGGAGGGGAGAGATCTCTCCCCTCCGCCTCATGATTCGAGGCCCTCTTTATGATCAGTTACATTCCCCTGACATTCTTTGGCGTTATCGCGGCAATAGGCCTAGGTTTTTTTGTACATGGCTTCGTGAATCGACAAAAAATATTCGCTGCCTTTACCGAGCTTGCATCGGGCCTCTCCGGGGCGGCCGGAAGATCGGCCATTTGGGCCTACCCGTATCTGTCCGGGAGCTATGAAGGTCGTCCGGTTAAGATATTTTTTCATACGGCAGAAAATCATACGGTGAGCGTTCTGAATCTTGTCGTGGAACTGGGAGTTTCCACGCCGGACAAAGTGCTCCTGCTGCAGAAAAACGGCTTCAGGGAACCGAAACCGGACCAGAAGGCCAAGCTCGAAGAGGAGGTGGGACCCTCTGTTCCTGTTCCCGGACTGCCCTTCGATGTCCGTTCGCAGGATCCCGCCAGGGCTGCGCTCATCATGCGGTCGCCGGATCTTTCTCGGGAGGTTGGCGCCATGACATCCTATAACCAGATACTTCTCTGGGATGGTTCTCTGATTGCGAGCAAACAGTTCGAGGGAGTGGCCGAAACCCTTCCCGATGCCATGATGGGGACTCTCGCGCGAATTTTCTCCTTGGCCAAACGATTCGAGGAGCTTGCTCCGGGGACTGAAAAGATCGGGGCGCAGAGCGCCTGATGGAGCCACGCTCTGCGCCAGTGGTTGTGATTCTTCTTCTGCGCAGTCCGGAGTGGACACCCTATGCCACTGTCGTCAGACTTGCGAGTGCGTTTGTGGCTCTCGGGGCCCGACTGACGATCTTTGTGATGGACGACGCGATCCTTGGGCTGGTACCCGTTCACGGGCGGGGACAGAATTCTTTCCCTCTCTTCCCCGTTCTTCAGGCGGGAGCCCAGATCGTCGTCTGCCAGTCGACAGCTGAAATCAGGGGAATGGGGCCCGGAGACCTTCCTTCGGGAGTCCGTTTCGAAACCCAGGTTCAGCTGGGACAGCTGGCCGGGTCGGCCGACCTCTTTCTTCCCTTTACCGCGTAGGTTCTCTCGAAACAATGGGAAAGCACAAAAGTATCGTCTTTGTCCTGGAAGCCTCTCCAACCGCCCACCTCAGATTTTTTGAGGGTCTCCGGATGGCGCTCGGTTTTTCTGTCTCCCACCGTCCCGTCACCCTCCTCCTGATGGGAGAAGGGCTCCGGATCCTTCTTCCGATTGCCCCCAAACTCTTGGGTCTTCCCCCGGAAATCAACGAGGTCGTTCCCCTGCTCAAAGAGCTGGGAGTGGCCGTCTTTGCTTTGGAGGCCGACCTGGACCGATTTTTTCTCGACCGGCCTGTTCCGGACTTTGTTCAGCCGGTAGGGGCCGAGGATGTCCAGAAGCTGATTTCTTCCGCCGAAATCGTCATCCCTTTTCTGAAGAGGTCGGAATAGCCATGACGGATGATCGTGCAGGAAACGGGGCGGACCTCGTTCTACTGGTTGGCATTTCCCCCCTTCCCCCGCCGGTGGCCGGCTTGCTTGACAGTCGCCCGATGGTCATTTTTTACGGGGAAGGAGTGAACCATCCCTGGAACGGCGAAGAAAACTTGTTCTACCTCCTCCAGGATGTGGAGGGACGGGGACGCTCTCCCTTTTCCCAATGTCTGACGGATGAAGAATGTGTCGAGCGACTCCTCAAGGCCCGGAAGGTCCTGACCTTTTGACCTCTCCCCCAGTCCACCATCGTCCTTTTGGGTGGCGACTCCTTTCCGATGGGAGGATTCCCTTCGGGTCCATTGCCGCATTTCTTGTCCTGGCAGTTCTTTTCCTTTGGGCGCTCCTGCCTGAGCGATTGACGGGTGTCGATCCATTGTCCCAGCATGCGCGGCTTGTTTTGGCTCCGCCGTTAACCCCGGGACATTTTCTGGGGTGCGACTTCCTGGGACGCGACTTATGGTCCCGGCTGGTCACGGGGAGTCTGGTCTCCCTTACGGTCGGGGTTTCCGTGGGGGTGCTGTCGACCTTGATCGGGTGTCTTTGGGGGATCGTTTCCGGATTTTTGGGGCATCCTTGGGATCCGGTAATGATGCGAACCCTTGAGATCTGGTACGCCCTTCCTGAGATCCTTATCGCGACCATCCTGATGCTGGTGTTGGGCCATGGGCTTCTGGCTGTTATCGTGGCCTTGTCAATCGGGGGATGGATGGGGGTTGCCCGGGTTCTGCGATCCGAAACCCTCCGCCTTCGGGAAGCGGTTTTCATGGACGCGGCGAGAGCCTCGGGAGCAGGGCCTTTCCGTCTTGTCCTCAGGCATTTTCTTCCCAATGTCCTGCCGGTCATTCTGCTCATGTTCCTCTTCAGGATCCCTGGAGGAATCCTGGGCGAGTCGACCCTTTCCTTTCTCGGTCTGGGGCTCGCTCCCCCTGCGGCGAGTTGGGGCGTTCTGGTGAATGAGGGGTGGAAGGCTCTTCCTATCTCGGCCTTCATGCTTCTTTGGCCCGCAGGATTCATCGTCCTATCCCTGGTCAGCTTCCAGGTCCTGGCAGACCGTTTCTCCCGCCGCTCCGGAGTCTCCCGGTGAACCGGATCATTCGCCGCCTTCTTTCCTCGCTCCTCCTTCTTTGGGCCGTCTTCACCCTGACTTTTCTGCTGACCCGCTTCGCTCCGGGAAACCCTTTTTCGGCCGGACGCCATCTTCCACCCGACGTGATGGCCAATCTCCTCAAAACCTACCATCTCGACAAACCCCTCTGGGAGCAATATCTTCTGACCCTCGGGCAGACGCTCACCGGAAATTGGGGAACTTCCTACAAGGCCACGGGGATTCCCGTTTCGGAAATCATATCCCAGACTCTTCCGGTCTCCCTGACGCTGGGCATTTTGGCCTTCGGGGCCTCCATCCTCCTTGGTCTTTCGGTGGGACTTCTGATCGGTATCGGGCCCCTTTGGATCTCCCGCCTTCTCAGATACGGAACAACCCTTTTGGTCGGCCTTCCCTCATTTTTGCTTGCGGCAGTCCTTATCGATGTCGTGGGCCTTCATGCCGGGCTTCTTCCGGTCGCTCTCTGGGAAGGCTGGCGGTCTGCGGTTCTTCCTGTCCTTGCCCTGTCAATCGCGCCTGCCGGCTATCTCGCGAGGGTCTTTGCGACCTCAATGGAAGAGACTCTGGAGAGTCCTTTCTACAGGACATCCCTGGCCAATGGCATCGTGTCTTCCCGCCGGCTCATTTTCCATCTGATTCTTCCCTCGATGAACGCCGTTTTGGCTTTGGTCGGCCCGCTGGCCGCAGCCTTCCTGACAGGATCCTTTGTGGTCGAAACCGTGTTCGCGATTCCGGGCATGGGAAGGGTCTTCGTGCTGTCGGTCATGAACAGGGATTATCCCCTGATCATGGGAACGACGCTCGTGTATACGATATTCCTGACGGTGGCCATTCTGGCGGGGGATTTCCTTCAGGAAGAAGTGGATCCCCGTGTTCGGTCCCTATAAAAGAAGGGTGAAGGCTCAGGCAGGATAGGAAAACCAATCCGAGGAGGATGTTTTGCGGACGAGGGCCAGGACCTGCTTGTCGACTCCCCGCCCTTCGCAGGAAGCGAGAACCTTGTGCAGAATGTCGTCGAAGATCTCTTCAGTCGGATTGTGGTAGGCTTCGATCTCCTTCAGGACGGCCTGAAAAATCTCAAGAAGGGCCTTCGCTTTAGAGTCGGTCTTCGCCGAAGGTTCACCGAGGGGAGAGTAGTGCATCAGGATGGTATGAAAGGCCTTCTTCCTCCGGGAGAGATGAGGGAGTGTCTCGGAAGGATCCGGCTCCGGGGCCGTATTTCGGGAAATGTCGTGCATCAGGACCCAGAAACGGACAACTTCCTGGATATCGTCGTCGAGTTTCAGCTTTCGCCCGAGCTTGATTGCGAGCTCGGAGGCAGACTTCCTCATGCCTTCCGGTTCGTGGCGCGTCCGCTCGAGAAAGGCGGAAAGCTCTTCGAGATCGTCTGCCGACAAGGTCAGCATGACCGCCACCATGGAAGGAAGCGACAGGGATTGGTCCCGGAAGGCAGAGACGGGAAAGATCGTCCGTTCCGCGGCCCGTGCGGCCATGTTCGAAATGATCGCTGTGCTGATGAGATCATCCGCCCTGTAAACTCCTTCATCAATGGAACTGATTCCGATGTAAAGGGATTTCAGAAGGCCTCCGGGCTGGATGAGATCCCGGACGAGGCGATTCGCCAGCACCACACCCCCCTCCATGGGGGTTTCCGGAAGAAGAAGGTAGAAACGTGTTTCCGAGTCCTCGGCGACGACATCGGTGTTTCGAAGGTGCTTCCTGATGATGTCGTTCAGCTTTGTGCCCGCAGTAAGGAGCGACGGAGTGTTCGATTGCTCGGCCGTGATCGCGAGAAGGGAGAGAGGCCGATGGTAGCGGAGGGCCCGGAGCAGTTCCTGCTGGATCGATCCCTGGTTATGTAGGGGAAGGCTTTTTTTCATTGGGCTCCCGTCCTTTTCTCCTGTGGATGTCCTGCCGACAATTTTTCAGAAATCATAACATAAACTATTTCCCTGTGTCACAAATTCCGGATTGCGAGGATATTACCTCAACAGGACCTGATAGTTGCGAAGGGTTTCTCCCACGAGAGAGTCCATCCCCTGAACGGTCTGGGAGGAGATTCCCATCTGGGACCGGATCTCTTCGGAAAGGCCCGAGAGCTTTTCCAGGGATTTCTCGATGGTTCCGAAGGCCAGCTTTGTCTCCTCCGTCCGTTCTTTCGTGGTGGCCACGGCCTCCCCGAGTTCGGACAATAGGCCTGTGTTTCTCCGGGTTTCCTCGACCGTCGAATGGATGATGGTTCCGATGTCGCCGACGGAACGGGCGGTCTGGTCCGCAAGTTTCCTCACCTCATCTGCGACCACGGCGAAA
>DAIBSV010000076.1 GCA_027415455.1 Nitrospirota bacterium
GAAGACCACCGATTCGGAGACATGGGAGTAGCTGTTGACCCGGACGCTGTGCGACAGGATCGACCGGTCGATCTGTCCTCCCGAGATGATGGTGCCGCCACAGACGATCGAATCGGTGGCAACCCCGACCCGCTTGTTCTTTTCATCGGCAAATACGAACTTGGCCGGGGGCATCTGGGGGCGGTAGGTCCTGATGATCCAGTAGGGGTTGTAGAGGTTGAAGGACGGGGTCACGGAAACGAGGTCCATGTTGGCTTTCCAGTAGGCGTCGATATTCCCGATGTCACGCCAGTACCCCTTCTCCACTTCGTCCATCCCCGGAATGGTGTTCCGGCTGAAGTCGTAGACATAGGCCCTCCCTTCCGCCGCAAGACGGGGAAGAATGTTATGGCCGAAGTCGTGCTTGGACGAAGAAATTTCGGAGTCCTCCCGCAGGACGGCGAGCAGATCCTTCGTCCGGAAGATATAGTTCCCCATGGAGGCCAGTGCGGTGCTTCCGCCGGAAACCGTCGGCTCCGGGGTCGGAGGCTTCTCGACGAAGTCGCGAATTCGGTCGCCTTCCGTCCGGATGACCCCGAACTCCCGGGCCTCCTGGAGCGGGACCGGGATGGCCGCAACGGTCACCGCTCCTCCGGTCTCCAGATGATGGTCCAGCATCTGCCGGATATTCATCTTGAAGATGTGGTCCCCCCCGAAAATGCAGACGTGGTCGGGTTTTTCGTCGAGAATCAGGTTCATGTTCTGAAAAACGGCATCGGCCGTCCCCTGAAACCAGTGGGGACCGGTCCGCATCTGGGCCGGAACTGGATCGATGTATTGGTCGAGGAGAGGGGAAAGTCGCCAACCCCGTGACAGGTGCGTGTTGAGGGAATGGGACTTGTACTGGGTCAGGACCTTGATCTTGGTAAAACCCGAATTGACGAAATTCGACAGGACGAAATCAATGATCCGGTAGGCTCCTCCAAAAGGAACGGCGGACTTGACGCGGTCGGCGGTCAGGGGAAAGAGGCGTTTTCCTTCTCCCCCCGCCAGTATGATGGCCAGAATATTCTCCCTGTCCCGATGATCCATCGACAACCTCCAGCAAGGGGTTCAGGAATTTCCGAGAAAGGTGCGGTTCAGAATGCGAAGAATTCCTGTACGGGCGGGAGAGAGGGAAAAGAGACCCCAGAAAAAAAGAAGGAGGGAGGAAAAAAGGTAGGCCACCCATTTTTCCCTTCGTTCATGACGAAGGAGAAGACGCACGGAGTAGACCGCCCCAAATCCCCCCACCATCAGAAATATCCAGTCATAGATCATTTTCCCGCAACTCCCCCTTGGAGTTCATCCTACCAGAATCGCGGGAAAAGGCCAATTGACCGGAAGAATCCTCCGGCAGCCTTCAAAGGCCGCCGGAGGATGGAAGGATTAAAGAAAAAGATTTCTTGGACGGATTTATTCTTCTGAAATCTGACCGGGATGGCGTGTTGAACGCCGGCGGGCGACAATGGAGAGACGGACCGACTCGCGTTTGAGCTCCAGGAGATAGGTTCGGCGTTCGATCTCTGAAATAGGCTGCTTCAGTGCCTCTTCCGCGTTATGACGCGCCCTCTTGGCCATCTGTTCGTCGATCTCGTCGGCGCGCTCCACGGTGTTGGCCAGGATGATGACGGATTTTGGAAGGACTTCGGCCACACCTCCGCTCACATAGTACGAATAGAGAGCGTCCCCCTTGCGGACCACGAGCTCTCCGGGATCGAGAAGCGAGATGAAGGGAGAATGGCCCGTCAGGACGCCGAATTCCCCATCCACTCCGTTGGCCTTCACGAAATCCACCTCTTCGGAGATGAGCTCCCGCTCCTGGGTGACTAGAGTCAGCATGAAGGACATGACCTAGGCCTTTCCCTTGAGCTTCTCGGCCTTTTCGAGAGCCTCCTCGATCGTTCCAACCATATAGAAAGCCTGTTCCGGAAGGTGGTCATACTTCCCTTCCACGATCCCCTTGAACCCCTTGACGGTGTCTTCCCGGGAGACGTACTTTCCGGGGGCTCCGGTAAAGACTTCAGCCACGAAGAAGGGTTGGGAAAGGAAGCGTTGGATTTTCCGGGCCCGGGCCACGATCTGCTTGTCGTCCTCGGAGAGTTCGTCCATTCCGAGGATGGCAATGATGTCCTGGAGATCCTTGTACTTCTGGAGGATCTTCTGGACGGAACGGGCGACGCTGTAGTGCTCGTCGCCGATGATCATGGGGTCCAGAATTCGGGAGGTCGAGTCCAGCGGGTCGACGGCCGGATAGATGCCCAGCTCGGCAATCTGGCGGGACAGCACGACGGTGGCGTCGAGGTGGGTAAAGGTCGTGGCTGGGGCTGGATCGGTCAGATCGTCGGCGGGAACGTAGACCGCCTGCACCGAAGTGATCGATCCCTTCTTCGTGGAGGTGATCCGTTCCTGGAGCTGACCCATTTCGACGGCCAGGGTGGGCTGGTATCCAACGGCGGAGGGCATGCGGCCCAGGAGGGCTGAAACCTCGGCGCCCGCAAGGGTGAACCGGAAGATGTTGTCGACAAAAAAGAGCACGTCACGGTTTTCCTCATCCCGGAAGAATTCGGCCTGGGCGAGTCCCGTGAGGGCGACGCGAAGGCGGACTCCCGGCGGCTCGTTCATCTGTCCGTAGACGAGGCTCGTCTTGTCGATGACCTTCGATTCGTTCATTTCGTTCCAGAGGTCGTTTCCTTCGCGGGTCCGCTCACCCACGCCGGCGAAGACCGAAAATCCGCCGTGCTCCATGGCGATGTTCCGGATGAGCTCCATGATGATGACCGTCTTGCCGACCCCCGCTCCTCCGAAAAGGCCTGTCTTTCCTCCCTTGGCAAAGGGGGCGATCAGGTCGATCACCTTGATCCCCGTTTCGAAGACCTCGGTGGCGGAAGCCAGTTCGTCGAATGAAGGCGGATCGACATGGATCGGCCGCATGTGTTCTGTGGAAATCGGCCCTCCATCATCGATCGGAGATCCAAGGACATCCATCATCCGTCCGAGGACCTTCTGACCCACAGGAACCATGATGGGCTTGCCCGTACTGGTCACCTTCGAGCCACGGACCAGACCGTCGGTGGTCCCCATGGCGATGGTGCGGACCGTGCTCTCTCCCAGCTGCTGCTGGGTCTCGAGAATCAGGCCAGATCCTTCAACTACGAGCGCCACAAAGGTCCCGGGAAGTTCCCCCTCAAACCGGACGTCGACGACCGGTCCGATCACCTGAACAATTTCACCCGTCTGCATTCCGAACACTCCTCATTTTTCCTGGTCAAGGATCACGCATCCCCGGACCTCCGTCCGGAGAGAACAATCCGGTCTTTCGCCTCTATCCCTGCTGCACTGCATCCGCTCCCGAGGCGATTTCGGAAATTTCCCGCGTGATCGCCGCCTGCCGGAGCTTGTTGTAGATCAGGGTCATCTGGTAAATGACTTCTTTTGCGTTGGAGGTGGCGTTTCGCATCGCCATCATCCTGGCGCTGTATTCACTTGCAAAATTTTCCATGACACGCTGGAAAACGATCGATTCGAAGTAGCGGGGGATCAGGACATCCAGGATTTCCGTAGTGTCCGGTTCGTAAAGATATTCCCCCAAAAAGGGCGAGGCTCCCTTTCCGCCTCCCTCTACTACATCCGGTCCGATTGGAAGAAGTTTTTCCATCCTGGGTTTCTGGGATAATGTCGAGACGAATTCGGTGAAAAAAACCCAAACCTCGTCCCAGCGCCCTTCTTGGAACTCCTCGATCGCGACCTGGGTTGCAGGAAGGATCTCTTCAATCTTTCCCCGATCCTTGACACCCGAAATGGATCCCACGGCCTTAAGCCCGCTCCTCCGCACAAAATCCTGGCCTTTCTTTCCGATAACCACGAACTCGAACCGCACCCCGGGTCGATCGGCCATGAACTTATTCACTTGCCGGAAGACGTTGGCATTGATAGGACCGCAAAGTCCGCGATCGGTGGAGACAAGGATGATGCCCACCGTCGTCACAGGGCGGGCCTTGAAAAAGATATTCGGCCTATGAGATTCGATGGCCGACAGGCGAACCATCAGTTCGAGAATCTTTTCCGCGTAGGGCCGGGTATCACGAACGCGCATCTGGGCCTTGCGCATCTTGGCTGAGGCCACCATTTCCATGGCCTTCGTGATCTGTCTCGTATTCTTGACCGATTTGATTCGGCCTCGGATCGATCGAAGAGAGGGCATGGGCTATCCGTTGAAAGAAGCGGTGAATTCGGTCAGACCTTCCTTGAGGGAGGCGATCGTCGTTTCCGACAGGGCCTTCTCCTCCCGGATCGCCCGGAGGAGATCGGCTTTCCGGCTATCGAGATAAAGGAAGAATTCCTTTTCGAAGGTTCCGATGCGGTCCGGCTTGATTCCGTCAAGAAATCCGTTGGTCACGGCGAAGATGATCGCAATCTGCTTCTCGACGGGAAGCGGAGAGTAATGTCCCTGCTTCAGAATCTCCGTCAACCGGAGACCCCGCTCGATCTGGTCCCGCGTCGTTTTGTCGAGATCCGAGGCGAACTGGGCAAAGGCGGCCAGCTCGCGGAACTGGGCCATCTCGAGACGCATCTTCCCGGCCACCTGTTTCATGGCCTTGATCTGGGCAGCCCCGCCGACCCTGGAGACGGAAATTCCGGGGTTGATGGCCGGGCGGATCCCCGAATAGAAGAGGTCGGTTTCAAGATAGATCTGCCCGTCTGTGATGGAGATGACGTTGGTCGGAACGAAGGCAGAAACGTCTCCGGCCTGTGTTTCGATGATGGGGAGAGCGGTCAGGGAACCGCCGCCATTCTTTTCATTCAGACGGGCCGCCCGCTCGAGGAGACGCGAGTGGAGGTAGAAAACGTCTCCGGGATAGGCTTCACGACCCGGAGGACGCCGAAGGAGAAGAGACATCTGGCGGTAAGCCCAGGCATGCTTCGTCAGGTCATCATAGACGATGAGGGCATCCATCCCTCGATCCCGGAAGTATTCTCCCATGGCGCAGCCGGCGTAGGGAGCGATGTACTGAAGTGCCGCGGACTCGGCGGCGGAGGCGGAGACGACGATGGTATATTCCAGGGCGCCGTGCTTCTCGAGGGTTCGGACCACATTGACGACGCTCGACGCTTTCTGCCCGATGGCGACATAGATGCAGACGACATTGTTGCCCTTCTGGTTGATGATGGTGTCAAGGGCAATGGTGGTCTTGCCGGTCTGGCGGTCGCCGATGATGAGTTCGCGCTGCCCCCGTCCGACCGGAATCATGGCGTCGATGGACTTGATCCCCGTCTGAAGGGGAACCGAGACGGATTTTCGGGTCGAGACGCCCGGAGCGATCTTTTCGATAGGGGAATGAAGCTCGGCCTTGACCGGGCCCTTTCCATCGAGAGGTTCTCCCATGGGATTCACCACGCGGCCAACCAGGCCGGGTCCGACGGGAACCTCCATGATTTTTCCTGTGGTGCGGACTTCGTCCCCGACCACGGCCTCTTCCCCGCCTTCGAGAATGACCGCGCCAATTTCATTCTCCTCGAGGTTCAGCACCAGGGCCGAGCCTCCCTTGATGATCTCGAGCATCTCTCCGTACATCGCCTTTTCAAGGCCGGAAATACGGAGAATTCCATCCCCCGAAGAGAGGATCGTTCCACGGTCCGAAGTTTCAACACCACCCTTGAAACTTCCCAGGTTTTTCATAAGGTTTTCGGTAATCTCTGAACTTTTCAAGGCCCCCTCGTCTCGATAGATTGTCGCCCGCCGCGCGAGCTTTTATCCATTGCCTGTTTCCCTCCGAACTTGGAGAGAATATCAGGCCGTCTTCAATAACTGCCGCTCAAGCTCCCGCAATTTTGCGGACAGGCTCGCGTCCCAGACCCTTGACCCGATCCGGATCTCGAGCCCCGCCAAAAGTTCAGGGCGAACCTTCCAGACCGGCTTGACCGAAAGTCGTTTTTCCGCGGGAACGGAACCGGCCAGCTCTCGTCCGGGCCCTTCATTGACGAATCGAAGAAGGGCCTCCACTATTTTTGCCTGGCTCTCGGCCGAAAGGGCTTCAGGGGAATGAACCTCCACGACAACCCTTCCCGCCTCCAGATCGAATCTCTCCAGAAGCGCCTTTTCTAGAAAAGGAATACCGTCCCAGAGATTTCCCTCCAGAAGAGGAACAAGAAAGAGGTTCTCGTTTTCAGGGAGACTGTCCCCCAACGACTCCTTCAAGAGCGTCCTGAAAAAAACCACCTTGTCTTCAAGGGAAAAGCGCCCATCAAGAACAAAGCTTCTGGCCGGGCGGACCTTCCGGATGCGGTTCATCGTATCCAGAAGAGTCATCCACCGGTCAAGCTTCCCTTCATCCCCCCGGACCGTTCCCGCGATCGCATCGGCCCACTTCACCAGAAATCGTTCGTCGATGCGCCGTCCCATCAGCCGGCCTTCCGTTCGTCGAGAGCCTTCATCGCCTTGTTGATGTAAAGAACCTTTTGCGTATCGGAAAGGCTTTCCTCGAGAAGGGTCTCGAGACTCCGTACGATCAGGGTGACCGTTTCCGTCCGAAGCTCCGACTTCATCTTTTCCCTGTCCGCCGCGATCTGGGCGGTGGCCTTGTCGAGCTCGGCCTTGATCGATTGGGCCAGCTCCTTCTCCCGCTCCTCACGAAGGGTCTTCGCCATTTCTTCGGCCTGGCGGATCATGGCGTCCGACTGGGCTCTCGCCTTTTCCAGAAGGGATCGCTGTTCGGCCAGAATCCGCTCGGCTTCCTCCCGGCTGACTCGGGCTGCTTCAAGATCCGAGGAGACTTTTTTCCGGCGTTCTTCAAGGATCCGGGTCAGCGAAGGATAGAGATACTTCCCGATGATGAAAAGCATCAGCGTAAAGGAAACGACTGACCAGAAGACCAGAGAAGGAAAAAACTTCGTATCAAACTGGGGCATGATCCTGTCCTTTGATTCCCTGATGGGGATCCGTCCGGCCTCTTTTCAAAGCCGGTTCGTCCGGTATTTCGGACTCCGGATCCTGAAAGTGTCCTACTTCCTGAGACCCATGATGATAAAGGCGATCACCAGCGCGTAAAGGGCGACAGCCTCAGAGAGGGCGAAGCCGAGCCACATGTACTTTGAGACGCGCCCTTCGATTTCCGGCTGACGCGCCACGGCTTCGATCATCTTTCCGAAAATATAGCCGATCCCGGCGCCGGACCCAGCGACCCCGATAGCGGCCGCACCCATACCGATCAACGCTGCTGCATGCACATCCATGAAAAAGATCCTCCCGATGATTGAAAACAGTCTGTCGTTAGTGATTCAACTTCATCGCCTGCCCCAGATAGACGGCGGAAAGGACGGCGAAGATATAAGCCTGGATAAAGGCCACCAGGACTTCCAGCAAATAAAGGACGACCGAAATGGAGAAAGGAAGCCACTTGAGATAGATCGCAAGCGACGTCGTCAAGCTCAGGAGGACAAAGAGAATCGTATGCCCTGCCGTCATGTTGGCGAAAAGACGAACCGCCAGGGAGAGCGGTCTCGCCAGCTGAGAGATGATCTCGATCGGCACGACAAGGGGCATCATCCAGCCCGGAACTCCCTCCGGAACCAGGATGGACAAGAACTTCATTCCATGCTTGGCAAATCCGATCCCAAGGCTGACAAGGTAGACCGTAACAGCGAGAAGGCCTGTGACGACGATCTGGGAGGTGATGGTGTAAACCCCAGGGATCAGACCCAGAAAGTTGCTGAGAAACACGAAAAGAAAAAGAGTGAAGACAGGGAGGAGGAATTTTTTGCGGTTTTCCGCTCCAAGGTTCTCATCGACGACGGTCGTCAGCGTGTCGAACAACATCTCCATCGAGGTCTGGAAGCGGCCCGGAACGAGGGTCGCAACGCGGACGAAATACAGGCTTGCCACCGCTGTGATTCCGACGACCAGCCAGAGGGAGACCACCGCCTGAGTGACAGAGATGTCGAACCCCAGAAGGTGGAGCCGAATGATCGGATGAAGAAAAAACTCTTCCAGAGGATTGCCTTGCAAACACGCCTCCAAAATTTACATGTGTTCTGACAGGGCAGGACCGTCAGCCTTTGTCCCTGTCTTCGTCGATCAACCGGTTCATTTCGCGGAAGACAAGCCAGAATCCTGTCACCCCGCCGACCACCAGTCCCACGAGAGAAAGCGCCGGAAAGATTTTCATTCGAAGAAGGGAGTCCAGATAATACCCGACGGCGGCAAAGATAAATGTGACTGCCACCAGTTCGAAGCCGATCCTCGCAATGAACCAGCCACCACGATTTTGCTGGGACATGACAGACTCTTCAGGCTTAAGGAAATATCCGCTGCGTCGCGAATTGCAATACCACTTGAATTCATTATGAAAAGGCATATCTTTTTTACTATACCCAGATTGACGGTTTAATTCAAGCCCACCCTGGAGGCGTCCCCGCTCCGATGGAATCCCTGGCTTTGGCCGGATGTCCAGTGTAATCTTGACGGAGGGCATTCCTGGCCGAGGGCCAGGCCCATTTCAACCCATATTAAGGATCAGTCGATGATTCCCCGCATTCTCTGGCTTGTATACGGGTACCTTCTGGTCTTTCTGACGGGAGGGGCTCTTCTGATGACCCTGTTCGTCGCGCCCACCCTTTTCGCCCGTCTTGGAGTCGCGCGGGCCGGCGAGGCCGTTTCCGTCCTTTTTCCGGGGTATTTTCACCTTCTTTTCACCGGGTCGATCGTCGAGCTTGGGCTTCTCCTCATTCTCTCCAGGATCTCATCACGGCCCACGAAAAACCTCATCTGGGGATGGTCGGCAGGCCTCGCGATTGCGGGCGCATTAGCCCTCTACCTGGGACCCCATGCCCTGGAACTGAAACGGCTTCATGATCAGCTGCCGGGAGATCCGGAAAGGGCGAAAGCGTTCGCCTCGGCCCATCGGCTCACGTTCTTCCTCAATCTCTCCCTTTTTGTGGCGGTGGTGGGGGGGGATACCTGTCCCGAGCGAAAGCCTGATCCCATGCCCGTCCGCCATGTCGTGGAAAGCCGGGGGGCACTTCCCG
>DAIBSV010000077.1 GCA_027415455.1 Nitrospirota bacterium
CGCGAAAGCGGTCCTTCTTTTCCCGGTAACCATCCAAAGAGAGATTCTCCCAACGCGGGAGTTCGGTGTGTGTGGAGATCGTGACGCTCCGGAATCCACCGGAAGAGAGGCGTTCGTCGGATGGCTCGGAGAGGGAGAGAAAAAAGGAGCGGCTCCCGGTTTCAGGATTGAGGGGATGGTGGATCTGGTGGTGCGCCTCGAAGTCCTGGGGAAAGTCGTTTCGAACCATGAAATGGAGTGTTACGGCCCCCCACCGGTCCCGGTAGCGGACCTGCCTCTTGGTCTCGAGGGTTTTCAGGGAGGGATCGTCAAATAGAGAGGCGGCTCCCCAGACATCCCGGTTCAGGATGACTCTTCGGGCTTCGAAGCTCCCCCGTGTGGTATGAAGACGAAAGGTCCCTCCATTCCTTTCGATCTTCCGGACGAGCGTCTGCTTCATGACGACGGGGATTTTCCTGGCGAAAGCCTCGGCCGCGGCACCCATTCCTCCCAGGGCGCTGTAATTGTCGAGGGTCGTGTAGGAGAGGCCCAGGGCTCCTGCCAGAAAGGGGACCTCATCGGAGAAGGCTTGGTTGGTGATCAGCAGAAGCTGGTCGAGAAAGTGTCGAAAGGGAGGGGTCTTCACATGGGAGGAGACAACGGTTTTGGCGGAGCGCAGGACATCGGGGCCTCCTTGGGCAACAAGGTGCATGAGGGCCCGGGCGGCACTCCGGAGCTCCTTGACGCTTCGGGGAGGAAAGGGGGGGAGATCCCTCATGACACTCCAGGCGGAATCGGAGACACGGAAAATCCTCTTCCAGAGACCTTCGACGTCGTCTTGGGGGAAAGCCCGGGAGAGCTCCCCGACCAGGCGGGAGCGGTTTTGGAACATACGGACCTCCCGGTCGGGAAGGTGGACCCTGAGGGCGGGGTCGATGGCCTTGACGGAAAGTGTCACGCCAAGCGTCTGCGCCAGAAATCCCAAGGGAAGGGCAGGGGAAAGGCCGACAAGGGTCGTCGCCCCGGCATTGTAGGCAAATCCTCCCCGCTTGAAGGTTCCGGAGCATCCTCCCAGGTAATCCATGGCTTCGAAGAGGATGACTGCACGTCCTCCATGGGCCAGCATGGCTCCCGTCAGGATCCCGCCCACCCCTCCTCCGACTATGGCCTCGTCATACATCGCAACCCCGCCCCGACATTATGGTCACGTTCCTTTGATACATCTTCTTGTGCCGAAGGAATGGGAGAGTCCTTTCTGAAATGATAAACTGGAATCGGGCCTCCCGGAAACCCCCGTCCCTGCAAGGGGAGGGTTGTCAGTTCTGAATGGAGATCGGATGGAGACAATCGAGATTCTTTCATTGAGGGAACAGGATATTCCCGCATTCCTGGCTCTTCAGGCATCGGCCTTCCGGACCCATGCCACCCTGTTTGATACCTCTGTCTGGACCCGGGAAACCCCGGAAGAGTGTCGTGCCGAATTTCCCACCACACGGATTCTGGTGGCGCGGGGAGGGGATGGAAAGATTCTCGGAGGGATCCGTGGACGGGAGGTGGAGGGAGTCTGGCTGATCCGCAAGCTCTTCGTGGGTCAGGAGTCCCGGAAAAAGGGAGTCGGCCATGCCCTCATGGGAGCGATCGAGCGGTTGGCGCCCTCCTCCTGCCATAAGATATCCGTCTGCACGATGCTCGTTCTGGGAGAGAACATCCGGTTTTTTCTCGGCCTGGGATATATTCCGGATTTTTTGATGCCGGATCATTACAACAGGCTGCATCTCATCTGCTTTCGCAAGGATCCCGCCCGGATCGGAGAGGATTTTTCGCCACCCCTTCTCTCTGATCAGGAGTAGCGTTCTGGTTCCTGGGCCGGGGATGTTGACCTTGGGCAAAAATTTTCGTATCTTAAACAGGTTCTTTTCTCTCCTTTTCGCGGGAATAGCTCAGCGGTAGAGCATCGCCTTGCCAAGGCGAGGGTCGCGGGTTCGAATCCCGTTTCCCGCTCCATATTTATCAAGGGTTTAAGAGCTTTTTCCCCCGCCATTGACGCTCCCTATTTCCCGGACTGTGCTAAATTTGTGCTAGCCAGCCGGTTGACGGCTTCCATGCCTGTCCGAAGGCTTTCGAGGTTGTGATGGGCATAACGCATCACCATGGACAGGGACCGCCAGCGTCCGAGTCGCTGGACAGTGTAAAGATCGACCCCGGCATGAACCAGCCGGGTTGCGAACGTGTGTCGAAGATCATGCCACCGGAAATTCGTGATCTTTGCTTTTTCGAGAGCCAATGAAAAAGATCGGACCACGTTGCGAGCAATGAATGGGGTTCCATTCGATGTCAGAAACACGTGCTCGGATGAAAGACTTTTCACTTTTCCGATCCTTTTCAAGACTTCGATCGCCTTCTCATTGATGGGGACGGTATCCCGCCCATTGTTCTTTTGATCCCAGAAGAGAATCGCTTTCCGGTCCCAATCGACCTGATTCCAGGTGAGGGACAACATTTCGTTTTGCCGGAATCCGGTATTCAACGCAAAAATCACCATGTCCCGCAACCACTCTGGACAGGAGTTCAGGAGTCGTTCCTCTTCTTCTCCGGTCAACCAGCGCTCCATCCGGTTCTTGACCTTTTCCCTCGGGATCCGGGAAACCGGATTGACGTCGAGCCATCCCCACAATATTGCCATTTCGAAAGCATGGCGAAGGAAGGCAAGTTCCTTGTTCAATGAGGCGGGGGCCAAATTCCCTGCCCGGCGCTTCTTCTTATACTCGAAGATCTGTTCCGTCCCGATTTCGATCAAGGTCACGTCTCCGAACTCCTTCAGTATCCGGATGGAAATGGCTTTGTCCCGAATGTAGGATTTCGAGGACTTGTTCGGTTTCGAATGCTCATCCAGATACTTGTCGAACAATTCCGAAAGGGTTTTTTCTTCTCCGGGCAAACGGTCGAACCAGTCCCCCTCGGCGATCTCTCCAAGGACTTTCTTGTAGACCTTGTCTGCCAGTCTTCTGTCGGTCGTGCCGGTCGATCTCCGGATTTGTTTCCCCTGGATGGAGAATCTCATCCACCAGTGTCAGTGGGAAGTGTAAAATCCCCCCCAAGTGGGAAATGAAAAATCCCCCCTCCCCACGGAGGAGGAGAGATGACACACGAAGAGCATCTGGAAGACAAAAGAGCTATGCTTCTTTCCGGAACACCTTTCGGAAAGGAGGAGCTCTTGGTTGGCAAACAACTGCATGAACGGATTGCCGAGATGTATCGCTCGGGACGAAAGAAAAAGGAAATCGCCCGGCTTCTTGATGTGGACATCAAGACGGTGCGAAAGATCACGCGGGGAGAGCCCTGGAAGCCGTATGAACGGACCTTGGGACCCGTGGGAGTTCTGGATCCGTGGAAGGAGTGGGTGACGAAGCGGGCCCCGGAAGTGAATGACAATGCGCGGGTCTTGTTCCGGGAACTACGGGAGCAGGGATATCAGGGGAGCTACGACACGGTGAAGGTCTTTATTCGACCGCTTCGGATTCCTTCGGCCCTGTGGGACATGACGGTGCGTTTTGAGACCGGACCGGGAGAACAGGCCCAGGTGGATTGGGGATCAAGTGACGTTTGGTTTGGGGAGAGTCGGGTTCGGGTGCATTTTTTCGTCATGACCCTGGGATATTCCCGACGCATGTTTGTCCGGGCCTATTCCAACGAGCGGCTGGGCTATCTTCTGGCCGGACATGAGGAGGCCTTTGCCTTCTTTGGCGGAGTGACGGACACGATCCTCTATGACAATCCGAAGACGAGGGTGATCCGGCGGGAGAGCGGGACGGTGGTGATGAACACCGTCTTCGAGGACTTTGCCCGCCATTGGGGATATCAACCCCGGTTTTGCCGACCCTATCGGGCCCGGACGAAAGGAAAGGTCGAAAGCGGCGTCAAGTATGTCAAAAGAAACTTCCTGGCGGGCCGACGGTTTCGGGACAGGACGCACCTCAACGAGGAGCTGGATCGTTGGAACCGGGAGGTGGCCGACGTCCGGATCCATGGAACCACCGGAGAGCGTCCCATCGACCGGTTCCGGGAGGAGAGACTGACCCCCTGTGCCACGGTTCCTCCCTACCGGGTGGGACTTCCCGGAACCCGCACGGTCAGCCGGGAGGGATGGGTGTGCTGGAAGGGGCAAAAATACTCGGTTCCCCTCTCCTGGGGACCCCTCACGGTCCGGGTTCGGGAAGAGGGCGACGAGGTCGTGATTCAGAGCCCTGACAAAGGCGAGGTGCGGCATCCCCGTCTTCTCGGAGACTCGGGTCAGTCGCATCGTCTTCCCGAGCACCATCGGCCGGAAAGCCTTCCCTCCTCGCCTCGTCCGCGTCGGGAGGAGGCTCCGCCCCAGCATGATCCCCGATGGAGAGACGAAGAGGTGGAGGTCCGCAATCTCGAGGCCTATGAGGCCCTCATGACGACGGAGGTGGCCTGATGGAGAGCCTTGAAGAGTCCCTGAAGAAGCTGAAGCTTCCGATCCTGGCCGAACGGCTCGAAGGGTGGCTGGAAACGGCGGCCAAACAGAACGGGACCCCTCGGGAGTTTCTGGAGCGGGTCGTGGCCGAAGAACTCTCGGAGAAGCGGGGAAAACGGACCGAGATGGGGGTGCGGATGGCCCGGTTCCCCTTTGTGAAAACCCTGGAGGGCTTCGACTTTGAGTCCCAGCCGTCGCTTGATCCCAAACGGATCCGGGAGCTCGCGACCTGCCGGTGGGTCGCCAATGGGGACAACGTGATTTTTAGGGCCTCCGGGCGTGGGAAAGACCCATTTGTCTGTTGCCTTGGGAGTCGAGGCCATCCGGAAAGGCTTTCGCACCCTCTTTGTGGGTGCCCAGTCCTTGATGGCTGGCCTCGGAAAAGCCCATCAGGAGGGGCGGCTTGAGGAAAAGCTCAAGGCCCTCTCCCAGGTCAAGCTGCTGATCATCGATGAGATCGGGTACATCCCCATTGATCGCCTGGGCGCCAACTTGTTCTTCCAGCTCATCTCCCGGCGTTACGAGCGAGGCTCCATGATTCTCACCTCGAATCAGACCTATGGAAATTGGGGGGATATTTTTGGAGATCCGGTCATCGCCAGCGCCCTCCTGACACAGGGGGGGACCGGGTGTTGCACCATGCCACCACGGTCAATATCAAGGGAGAGAGTGACCGGCTGAAGGAAAAGAAAAAGGCGGGACTTCTGTCACGCACCCGGGAGGAGTCGACAACCGAGGTCGCTTAACCACATCTTCCTTGAAGGACTCGGCATAGCGACGTTCGAGCGCATCGATATCACGCGTAGATTCGACCAGTCTTTGAGTTTGTTCCCTGGAAAATGTCTGAGGTTTCTGTGTGAGAAGAAAATGGAGATCGTATAGATCCCGAGCGGCTGTCCGATTCTGGAGTGCTTCTAGTTTGTGGTCGATGAGAACAGGAAGGTCATAAACCCGGATTCCGTCATGAAAATGGGCTTTGGAAGAGTCATAAGAGAATCTCGACAGGAAACTTCAATCTTCAATACTCCCGACATCGCCTTCATGCTGTATTTGACCCGGTAACGCTGGACTGTTTCAGTATTTTTTGGAACGTCGACTGATTCGACCTTTACAAGGGGGCCCGAGGCTTTTTCGATCCGGTTCTCAAGACGAAGATGTTTGTTGCTGTCAAAATCAAGATCTTCGGAAAATCGATTGAGTCCGTAGGCCAAAAGGAGGGCCGTCCCTCCTTTGAGAATAAGCGGGGTATCTGACAAAGAGCGAGCAATAGATCTCATGAGATCACAATGAATTTGTTCTTCAGGGGTCATTTCTGAAGTGCGATCCATGAGGCGATCAATTTTTGTTCAGGAGGTGAAAACCGATGGGAGAACTGATCGAGAAGACAGAATAGGACTCTCTTTTGTTCCTCTGTGTCCAGCCAATCTCCAATAGCAAGGTGTTCTGGAATCCGTCCAGCTGAGATAGAGCGATAGAGCATATCGAGAATCGCCCGGTAGTGGTTTGCCGAGAAAACCTGAACTCCATCGGGGATAGAAATCCCCCTGCTCCGGAGGATATCTGAGCATTCATGGATTCCGTAGTCTCCGAAGAGAGCATTGGTATTCCATTCAAGCCCTTCTCCCACAAGACCAATATTATCAGGGAAAGAGGGGGATCGGAACGTCCCCCCAAAATGCCAGTCTCCCCCCGTGTTTTCCGGGGACGGGATGTTGCGGGCAGCCATACCGGTCAGGTACCGGGTCGGACTTGTTTCGGGGAAAACGGCTGTTTTGTCAGACATTTCAAAATCCAAGCCCATGGTCCTTCTTTCGGCTCTTTTCCTGGACCTCGATGGACCTTTCAAGATTCTGGTCAAGCGTTTTGAGCCACGGATCGAGCGTGTCGCGAAGGTCCTCGACCTCGGAAAGGGTCGGCACGATCCGGACCTCGCCCGGACGACGGGGAGGATAATGGCAGGCCCGTCCCCATTCGTAAGCGACTTCCAGCGTTTTCCGATGAGATTCCCAGGACGGTTCGTACTTGATGATCTGGTCGAGGAGTCCGGGAAGACTGTGCACCATATCCACCTTGATTCCTTTGGTCATGAGAAACGCTTTCAGATAGCGCTCGGTGGACTGGAACAGCTGGTCCATAGCACTGATCGCATTGTTTCGGCCCATTGCGTTTTCCGAAAAAACGCAATGCTCGCGGGCGTCATCCAACCATGATTGTATGTTGTAAAAATATTCTTCCGTCATCAAAAGCTCCTTCTTGCCGTAAAGAGCGCGACCGTTTCCGAGAGCCACTCCGATGTATGTCTGTCCTTCTGAAAGTCCCCATCGCACCTCTTCCGGCGTCCAGACCTGGACGTCGAAGGGAACCGGAGCCCCGATCTCCGACAGAAGGGCTTCCGCTTCCTTCGTTCTCTCCATCGGATTTTTTTCTTTCGTCTCTTTTACGACCAGAAGGTCGATGTCGCTGTCCGGATAGGAATCCCCGAAGAGGCGGGAGCCGTGGAAGACGACGTGGCTCGCCCCGTACTCATTGACGAGGATCTCCGTGGCTCGGGACAGAATCTTTTCGAGGACCTCCGGGCTCCGGAGATCGGCGGATTCGACAGTCATATTTTCTCCGAAAGACGCAATGAGGAGCGAACAATCACGCTCTTGACAGGGCATTTTTGGAAACGAACAGATTTCGCCTCCGAAAAGCCGCCGGGCTTTCCATGGCCAAAAGCGGCTTGAGACCGGAGATCCCGGTCGCGTACCAGGGTTCTTTCATGACCCTCCGGCGATCCTGCGTCCATTCCGGCACCAGAAGGCCGTCTCGCCAGGCCAGATACTCTGCCAATGCCGCAAGATAGGCGTCCGTGACCTCTCCATTTTCAATCTTTCCCGCCAGAAGTTCGGGCTCCCTATCGATCATGGCCTGTCTCCCGGTTTGGGAAACTCCGTAGAAAGCGTCCAGAAATTCCTCTATGGTCCAAGCGTCCGGATTGCCTTTCGCCAGTGCTACGGAATAGTCGTAAAGACTTTCGGGGCGGATGAATACTGACTTGTCAGCTTCCAGCATCGCCTAACCTCCGATCTCGAAACCGTTGTTTTTTCGCTCCCTGCTCATGGACTCCAGAATTTCCTGAATGCCGAACAGGGTCCGGGGAGTCACGAGTTTCGATGGATAGTACTTTTCGACAAGCGTCAGGACATCATCCGTCGACTTGACTCCAGTGATACGGACAAGATTTTTGATATCGCCGATATCCGAACGGTCCTCCCCGGAACCCGTTCTCATCGCCATGCACTTCATGGCGAGCATATATTCCGGCGCCGGCGTAAAGACACGAAGTCCAGGATCCTCCGACTTCCTGGGAAACTCCAGATACAATTGAACATCCTGGCGGGCCGACACAAAGCCTTTGACCGCATCGTTGATCCAGTTATCCGGCCAACCGTGCCGGCTGGCGACAATTGCTGCCGCCTCCCTCAGAAATTGCGGATCTCCAAAAACAACGATATCCACATCTCTTGTCGATCGGCGAAACTCCCACTGGAGGGCGATGGCGGAACCCCCGTAAACGCCGATATCGATAATGACTCCATGTTCACTCGCGATTTCTCCGATTTCTTCGAAAGCCTTCAAAATATCTTCTTTCGTGAAAACCATTTCCGCTCCCTCCTTTTCTTATTATATCCTCACTTCGCTCACAAATCGAAACCTATGGAGATCGGAAAGAAGAAGGAATTTCCCCCGAAGGATCCCGGCGCGGGCAGATACGCCACCTTGGCCTCGATCGTCAAAAAGCGGATGTTGACTCCGATCCCGAGGTCTCCGTAGAAGGAGCCTCCCGTGACATCCGTCAGGGAGGAAGCCGCGCCGACCGTCGCCGGGTTTCCGGCGCTCGAGGCCGTTATGGCATACCCCAGATCGACCGGGGCGTAGACGAAGTAGTTCGTCGTCCCGAACAGCTTGAAGACGGGACCGACCGTCGCGGCGCCAAAACCGAAGAAGGGACCGTTCTTGATGTTGGCGTTGAAGCCGTCCGCGAACACGTTCCCCTGCAGAAGAAGCCTGGCCGCGATGTTGTCGGTGAACCAGACCTCCGTCCCGAAGCCGAGGCCGTATCCCGTCCCTGTGATGGGGGAGGATCCCTTGTACACGGTCGTCCCCGTGGCGTTCGTCCCGAGCGTTCCGGCGTTGAACCCGCTTCCCGTGGCGAGATTTCCGAACAGGAGAAAATCCCAGACGCCGGGGCCGGAGTCGTCCGCGTAGGCGACGGGGGCAACGAAGCCCACAACGGCCCCCATTACGGCCACAAGCATGGCATTCTTCAGTTTGTTTTTCATCTTTCCGATCAAGCCGAACCTCCTTCGCTGTCGTTTGTGTTGGACTGCCGTCTCTTTTCCAGAACCCGCGTCACCTCATCCGGAGGATTCTTTTTGGGGGACTCTTTCGGAGACGGCTTTTCCCCTCCCTCCGGATCCTCCTATGTCCAGTGCCTTGGCCTCGTGACGACGGAGATGTCCGCGCTCATGGCGGCGGGAAGCGCCACG
>DAIBSV010000078.1 GCA_027415455.1 Nitrospirota bacterium
TTTGCGGGATTGAGATCTTTGTGATGAATGTGATGATTCGGTGGGATAGGACCGAAATAAAACTCCCAAACCTCCCTGTGGAGATAGATCGGGCTTCCCTTCCTGGGAGACCTCTTAAAATACCGTCTATCCGTTGGTCTAGCGCTTTCCGGATAGCGTCGATAAACATGTCCGTTCCATTCGACCGTTTCTGGGTTGAGTCCCTTTCCCATCCTTCCTCCGGAGATTGAATCGTCAATAGTTCATCGCCAGGCTCCAGCGCATCGATTCTCGTGAATCCTTTGGCGTTCACGAAAACGCGGTGATCTCCTGTTGCCAAAAGTTTTTTTCCGCTTGCAGTGACGAGTTCCCAAACTTCACTGTCGTTACTGACCAGGACTTTCTGATCTACCGGCTTGTAGCCTTTCCGAGTGAGAACGAGGTCTCCAACGTCCATTGACTCGATCGGCCTCAGTCCATCGGCGCAATGGATAAGTTGCCCCTCCAGGATGCAGGCATCGATCAGGTGGTTGAACTTGTCCACCAGGACCGGGAGGACCGCTCCCGTCATCCGGTCGACCTTGTACGAGTATTTCCGCGCCTCGTCGGCAAAATTGGGGCAGCGGGGATGGATCAGGATCCGCTCGTAGCCGTTGAGGTGCGCAATCCCGTCCTCCACGCTTCCCGGCCACTTCTCCGCCGGGAAGACACGGAAGCCCTGCCGGCACATGTGGCTGATGGTCTCGGGGCGTGCCGAATCCGCGATGATCGGCCACCGCCGGGAGTCGGGGACGGTGTCGAAGAGCTTGGCGGTCTCGTCGAGCTCGACCTTGTAGCCGTATGCCTCGTCCGAGATACAGAGATTCCGCCCGTCGAGGAAGCATCTGACCAGGGCCGTGGGATCGTTGGCAAAACCCCAGTCGGCCCCGTAGTACCACCGGACGTTGGGGGGAACGGCGAACTCCCGTATCTCCCAACGCTTCAGCACCATCGCGTCCGTGAGCCGCTTCGGAAATCCGAGCCAGACGTGGTCATAGTCGGCCTGCGCCTGCGCCCGCTCCTTCTCCGACGTCGCCGTCTCGATCTTCCGGAGGGCGCGGAGCCGTTCGGCCTCGAGTGTGGACGACATGTAGCGGTTCTCGTCGTAGTTGACCTTGCGGACATAGACGTCCGGGTCGGGGGCATCGATGAACCGTGTTTTGACGGGATCTTCCTCGGTCTCGAGGTTCAGGCTGATCCAGATCTCCGAGCCTTCCTTCCGGATCGTCGGGATGATGATGTCCAGCGACTCCTTGGAGGTCGTCTGGCCTTCTTCGATCCATAGGATGTCCGCGCCCTCGAAGCTCTTGGCGCTGTGGATGTTCTGCTTGAGGCCCATGAAAAGAAATTCCGAGCCGTTCACGCCGATGATCGAGCGCTCCTGGACCTGAAAAAAGTCGCCCAGGTCGAGCATGCGGATCTGTTCCTCGAGAAGCGCGTGGACGGATTCCCGGATGCTGACCTGATACTCGCGGCCACAGATGATCCGGCGTCGCTTTTCGATGGCCTTGACCAGCAGCGCCCGCGCAAAAGACCAGCTTTTCGCGCCTCCCCTCCCGCCGTAGAAGACCTTGTAGCGATGGGGAGAAAGGAGCTCCCGGAAGGGGTCGGGGATGGGGATCCACACATGATGTTCAGTGAGGGCGCTCATCCTTCTCCGCCGTATGGATCACGATGACCTTGTTGCTCACCGCCACCTGGGTGACGTTCTCCTTGAGGAGTCCGAGACGCCGGTAGAGAAGTTCGAGGCCCTTCTCCTTGCTGGCCGTCTTGTACTTCAGGACGGTCGAATATCCCTTCTCCTCCGACCCGACGACCTGGACGTCGAGGCCGCTGAGGGCCCGCGCCGTGTCTTCGTCGAGCTCGGAGACGGGCTTGAGGGAGCCGTCCTCCCGATAGAGCTTCCGGATGTCGAAGAACGCGATGCGGGCCGCTTCCTGATCGAGTCGCTCAGCGGTGATCTCGAGCTTCGAGGCCCGTTTTTCCAGCTTTTCCCGAATCGCCGCCGCCACCTTAACGTACCCTAACAGTCGAGAGCCCTGAACTTCAGCCGTCTTCTCGCTGTACCCGGCCCGGATCGCCGCCTGCTTTGCGTTGAGATCGACCAGGTACTCGGAGACGAAGATTTTCTGCTTGGGAGAAAGCTTCTCGTTCATATCAGCGGCCCGACCCTCGTGATCGAAAACGGCTCGATCCCGATCCGGTTCAGGTAGTCGATCATGGTGGCCATGTCTTTGGCGACGCCGCCGTTCATGATGCCCAGCGGATACTGGAACTGATACACGAAAACAGCCTCATCCCCGGTCCTGTTCAGGACGGGGTCTCTGTCGTCGGGGTCGGTCATCAGGGCTCCTTTCTACCAGACGAAAACTGGACGGGGGGGGGTAGAGACGGCGTGGGCAGGTTCGTCTTCCCACCGCCGGGCGTTGATCCATGAAGCCGGGTGTGGAATGAATGATCCGGCGTCTTTTGTCCACTGATCGGACTTCTTCTGCCATGCTAGAGCGGAAAGGCACGCGGAGAGGGGAGGCTTCTGCTTCTGCCATGCCTTGAAAGCCGATCCCTTGGCTTCTTTCCGGGGATAAGCCGTCCAGAAGGACTCGAACTCCGGGGAATACTCGGAAGCGTTTCGGCGTTTCGGCTCCCCCCCCCGTTTTTTCGACGCTCACATCCCCCTGGGGGGTAGGGGGGTTTTCTTTTATCTCTTTCCCTATCCCTCTCCCTTGGCATTCATTAGGCATCGGTTTGGCATTGCCTGTGGTTATGCCTGTGGCATTCGTTGAGGTAGTGCTTGGGGCTATGCCTGTGGCATACCCTTTGGCATTGCCTAGCTCGTTTGTTTTGTTATGCCAGCGAGCCATCGCCCCCTTCACCGATTTATCGACCTGCTTCTTTTTCTTTTCCCAAGCATCCAAGGCGTTCTCAACGATGAGGGGATGATAGAGACGCCCGTCAGAGCACGGGACCCACTTCGAGAGGGCCATCTTCTTAACTTTGAGCCATTCCTTCGTCGATCTTCCGTATCCTGCAAGGTACGCCAGTTCGGTATCGGAAGAAGGGAGGGAGCCAGCTGGCACCTGATGCCATGAGACTGCCCAGAGGATGACCGCGGCTCGAAACTCCTCTGCGGTCGCCTTGACGATGAAGCCGCTCTCCTTCAGTTTGACCACGTCCAAGGGCATCCGGGGAAAATCTGACAGGTCGACCTCGCAAGAAATAGGAGGTGGGGGAAGATGATTGACTTGATCCATTACTTGAACCTCCTCGAAAAGGAATCCGTCAGGGGGTGGGAATGCGTTCGAGGTCGCATCCCCTGGGCAGGCCTTGCCGCTCCCCCCTGCCGGAATCCAAGGTTAGTTGTACCTGTCTTCGTAGCGGACAGGCTCGCTTTCCAGAAAGCGCCCGGTGAGGCGGTCGTACCGGAGCCGGCACGAGCCGAGCTTTCCGACCTCCCGGAAGCGGATCTTCTGGATGTGAATGTCGACTTCGTCGGACTGGGGCTGCCGGTACAGGACAATCCCGTTGTCCGCCATGTTGCGAAAATGAGCGCTCCCCGCGATATCGTAGAGCGTCGGCACCGGATAGTGGGTCTGCCCCTTCTCCTTCTGGAGCTTCATGGGATGCGCCACGATCACGACATGCACCTGAAACGTCCGGGCGAATCTCCGGATCTTGGCCAGGGCCCGAGCGATGTACTGCGTCTCCGATCCTCCCCCGAAGTCATGATCCAGTTGATTCCAAGGGTCGATCACGAATTGATCGAACGGGCGCACCTTGAGGAGATTCTGTGCCAGCGACAGGATGCGATCGACGGTCGGAGCGGCGGGGTCAAGGAAAGAGAAATGGGTGTCGAGGAAGTCTTTCGCCTGCCCGATCTCCTCCCGCGTCATGCGCCGGTGGGGGCCAGGGTTGAAAGGGAGTTCGAGGAGAATTTCAAGCAGGTTGGCCACGTGGTTCGTGACAGGGAAGTTCTCGGCGGAGAAGTAGAGCGTCTTCCAGTCGTGATCCCGCGCGGCGTTGATGGCGAGATTGTCCACGAAGGAGCTTTTCCCCGCTCCCGGAATTCCGGTCGTGACGGTGAGGTCCCCCCGCCGGAGGGTGTAATAGTCGTCGAGGACCCCCCATCCGGTCGAGAGGCCCCGCTTCTTGCCGTCCTGGTGCAGCCCTTCGACCTCGGGCCAGACCGATGCGACCGAGACGATCTCCGAGGTCTTCTGTGTCGTCTTCTGGGCCATCTCAAGAATACTTGAGAGTTTGAGCACTGCATCCTCGGGGTCGTCGGAGGCGTCCTGGACTTCCTTGAGCCGGAGGAGGATCTTCCGGGAGAGAGAGATTCGGGAGAGGATTTCGGCGTAGTGGGGCGCGTGGGAGGTGGTGAAGGCGATCTCGGAGAGTTCCAGAATCTCCTCGCTCTGCCCGCAGAAGGATTCCCACTTTCTCGCCCGAATCTCCTCCGAAAGGGTGACGGGATCGATGGGGCGTCCGTCCTCTTCCATGTCCACCAGCACGAGAAAGATCCGGCGAATCTGCTCCCGGCTGAAAAGTTCCGGAGTGAGGTCCAGGCTTCGGATGAGGGAGGGCTTCTGAATGAGGCACGAGATGAGATTTTTTTCCGTGTTGATGTTGGAGGGGAGCGTCGGGGCTTTGCTCATATCCCAAGCTCCTTCGCAAGCGCGAGGATCCGGCGCAGATATTCGGCCTCCGACAGATTCAGGACTTCGATCTGACGCTTGCGGCGCTCGTATTCGAGATAGCTTTCTCATAAACGCAAAGGAGGCCTTTTCGCCTCCGCGACTCTTGAGTATTCGGCCAGGGACATGCTATGATCTCCTACGGATGATTGTTGTGCCGGGGTTCATTCCCGGTTTGGCCCCCGTCTTACCGGGGGCTTTTTTATTGCCTTCCGAGATACCCTTCGATAATTCCCCGCGCTTCCTCGAATCCCCACGCGACGCTTGCCTGATAACCTCTCACTTCACCACCTCGATCTCGACAGGGTAAAGAGCCTCGACGAGCTTCTTCTTCGTGATGAATTCGGGGGTTTCGAGCCCTTTGACGTCGATGAATCGAACGCGCCCATCGCTATGGAAGACCTGAAAGTCGACGACGTAGCGGACGCCTCCGGGAAGATGGAAGGGAACCTGCCGGAGAAAGAAGAGGACATCGCCTCCCCTTTGCCGCATCACCAGCTCGTCGTAGAATCGCGCTTCGGCTTTCGAGGGAAAGGAGATCCCGTCCTTTACCGTCCGGACGGCCCCGAATTTGTGGCGGAGTATACGGACAGGCATCATCGGGACAGCCTCCTCTTCTCAAGCCGTCTCCGCGTCTCCTTGCCAAGGATCGGTGCGTGTAGAGACTTCCATCCCTGAGCCGAACATTCGCGGGAGCAGTACGTCTTTGAGATCGGGATCTCCCTGTTGCAGACGGGGCATTTTTTCATGGCCGGATCTCCTCCTTGGCGACGGTCTTGAGGGCCCGAAGATAGGCCGGGTCGACCGAGACGTGACGGGCCGGATGCACCGCGAGTCCCATGTAGCTGAGGGAGGCGCATAAAAGCTCCAGCGAGCTCTCGCTGTAGAGGCGGGAGAGCGCGGCATCGTCCACCCCGCAGGCATCCGCGATGCACTTCCGGGGAGAATGCGCCAGGAGAGCCTTCTCGATCAGATCCCGATTTTTATTTGAAATGTCAGGATCTATCGGCACTTCAACACCCCTCCAAAAGAAATGCCAAGCGTTGCGGGAGGATGCGGGTTAGCCTACTCATGCGGGGACTTCTTCGTGAGAGGGGAGATAGGACTGGAGGGCCGAGAGCCTTTCAGGGCTCAGAAGTGATTCGGCAGGGATGCCCGTCACCCCCTCGATGAGCTTCGCTCTCCCGAAATCCGGGAAGCGGAGTCCCCGCTCGTAGGCGCACAAGGTGGACTGAGGAATCCCGAGTTTCCGGGCCAGCTCTCCTTGGGACATATTCATTTTCTTTCGGTAATCAGCGAGAGGTGTCATGCGATGGAATATACATCATGTAAAACAAAAACGCAAGATTCATTCACATCACGTCTGTTTGAATCAGACTTCACGTTGTGTAAAAATTCGCGCATGAAATGGAGAGATAAGGCAAAAAAGATGATTAAGGCGCGGGGAACCATGGAGGAGTTTTCGGAGTCCGCTAAAATTCCTCTCAGCACCCTTTCCACGTGGCTGAATGGAACGAGGACACCAGAACTCGGCAACCTCGAGAAGCTCTCGCGGGCTCTTGGACTCTCTGTTGCGGAGCTCCTCGATGAAAGCGTCGGGGAAGAGATTGAAGAGACGAACTTGTCCCCGAGGGATTTCCCGCTGATCTCATGGGTCCAGGCTGGGGACTGGGCTGAAATCGTCGATAATTTTCAGCCGGGCGATGCAGAAATGTGGGTGGCGTTTGGTATTCCTCGAAAGGATATGCCGAACGCTTTCTGTCTTCGGGTGAGGGGCGATTCCATGATCCCCGAGTTTGCCGAGGGAGACATCATCCTCGTGGATCCGCACCGGCAACCGGAGAACGGCTCGTTCGTGATCGCAAAACTCCTGGATACCCAGGAGGCCACGTTCAAGAAGTATGTCGTGGATGCCGGAAATGTCTCGCTTTTACCGCTCAACTTTCCGAAATATGAGCCCATCCGCCTGAACGGACGAAAGGCCCTCATCGTGGGGGTGGTGGTCGGGAAACAGAAGATGTATTGAAGGGGGGAGAATGAATAGGTTTACCCTGGCGCTGGTGTTTCTTCTGGCGTTTCCCTTGGGCGCGGTCGCGGATGAATCAGACGATCTCGAGAAGAATCCCTACTTAGCGCACCACATGCAGAAGGGCTCTCCCGCCTGCCTCACGAGAGATCTTCTCAGGCAGTTTCTGAATGCCACCCTTACAAAAGACAATCAAGCCGGCGACTACCTGCTTACGCACGGCTGCATCCTGTTTAAACCTGACATCCATATAACCGTTCTCGATACGGGACCAGAAGAGGGACCGCTGACAATCGTAAAGATTCGCGGATACACTCCAAGCGGAGATACCGTGGAGCTGTGGACGTTCCGCGTCAGCCTGGCCAAGTAGTGCCCCTCCCCCCACGTTACCACTAGAACCCCTTTCTAGGCATAACGCCTCCATCCTGTCTTGGAATAACGCCGCGCGAACAGTAGGAATAACGCCCAAAAAATTTTTCATCCTCCCCTTGACACTCTACCCGACCGGGTGTATAGTGTAATTGTCAGCGAGGGGATGGGCCCCAAGCGATCAACTAGGAGGTGGGAGATGGAAAGCATCCTCAAGGCACTCAAAGAGAAGGGATCCATCGAGGTCCAGCCCGGCGTCTACCTTTCGACAGGGGACAACATGATGGCGGATCAGGAGACATGGAATGAGTTCGATGCGGCTAAGGACATAGATTTTTCCGTCTCCCCCTTCTGGATCACCACAGATAATGGAGTCGCCCCGGAGGGCTTCGGAAGCATCGAAGAGGCCCTTCGCTCCCTCGGGATCGACAAGATTGCGGTCTGCCCCGTGTGCGGAAAGGGCTTCTCCCCCATCAACTCCCTCCAAATCTATGATGCCCTGCGGTGCAAGCGCATCGCCGGAGACCGCCGGAGATACGAAGCCCGTAAGGTAAAACGCCGGGCGTATCAAGCAGAACGTAAACGCCGAAAGAAGACCGTCCCCCAGGTATAACCCCTTCCCTTCCTCCCCCCACCGCCTTCGGGCGGTTTTTTGTGCCCTCTCCCTACGGTAAGTGATGCTTGACATATTTTTGAAGGTAAGCTATGCTTACTCACAGATCGAACGCACCCACCCCTCAGCGAGCGTCCAGTAAGCGCCGGATAGATGGACCGGCAGGCGGGAGCGGAGATCGGAGGAAGGAATCGGGATGGTGCAAGGACACTCTCGTCCGGTCGAGTCCGGCTCCCGAAAAATGGAGGTGACGATGTGGGAATTTCTGGCCGAGGTACTGGTGACTGCGCTGGCCGTCATTCTGTTTTGGAGGATGGCATGGAGGGGGAAGTGATCTGCCCGACCTGTAACGGCTCCGGGGAGTCTCCTTGGGGGCCGGTGGGGAAAGAGGTGTGTTGGAAGTGCGGAGGGGATGGGCTCCTCCGGGAAGAGGATGAGGCCTATGAAGACCTCTTGGCGATGAATGATGAATGGGAAAGGGGGATGGGATGGACAGCTTAGCGACATTCGACCAGGCGCTGGACCGGATTGCCTTCGGGAAGAGAGAAGAGATTCCTTCGGTCCCGGCCAAGGACCTCATTGAAGAAGCCTTCGCCCATCTGGGCGCGGCCAAGATCCAGTTCATCGACACCGACGACCAGATCATCAAGGAGCATGTACTGGCGGCGTACGAGCTGATCAAGGCAGTTTATTGGAGGCTCAGATGAGAAACTTCCATGATCCCTCGGAGCCGGTGGGGATCTGCGGGTGCGGGGCGATTATCCCGCCCTCCGACGACCAGTGCGCCTCCTGCCAGGCCGAGAGCGCGGACCCTCTCGACCTCGACCCGGTCATGATCGCGGTCCTGATCGTGTGCACCCTCGGGGCGGGGATTCTCGTGCCCCTCATTTACTCAACCTTGAAAATCATCGGAGGACAGTAATGGAAATCACCCTTTCGGATCTCAAAGAGCTTTTCTGCAACACTTCGTCGCCCTCTTCCTCTCCCTGGGAAATCGGCTCTATCTATCTCATCCGCACGGTGACGATGACAGACACCGGAAGACTGGTCGCCGTCACGGAGCAAGAGCTTGTCCTTGAGGATGCCGCGTGGATCGCGGATACAGGACGCTTTTCGGACTCGCTGAAAAAGGCGGAGTTCGGAGAAGTCGAGCCTTTCCCTGACGGGAGGGTGATCGTGGGACGCGGATCGGTCATCGATGCCGTAAAGATCTCTGTCGCGCCAAGGAGTCAGAAGTGAATGCGGCCATCGCGAGGGCTGGCTACGAGAGGTCGGGG
>DAIBSV010000079.1 GCA_027415455.1 Nitrospirota bacterium
GGACGGGACGCCCGTCCACCACGATCGACTCCCCCTCCACCGCCACGTGCTGCTTCATCGCCCCGTGAACGGAGTCGTATTTCAGAAGGTGGGCGAGATGGTCCGGTTCGGTCAGGTCGTTGACCGCGACCACCTCGATATTGCCCGACGCGCAGGTCGGACACCGTTCCAGCATGGCCCGGTACGTCAGCCGGCCGATGCGTCCGAAGCCGTTGATTCCGATTCGAACTCCCATCGTTCATCTACTCCTTGCTTGCTGGTTGACAGTCTCGGATCTCCATCGACAGAGGCGATTTCTGGAAAAGCGAGACAATGGCTCCTCCGGCCAAGGCCAAAAATGAGACCGTCAGGCCGGAGGAAAGATTTCCGGACCGGTCGGAGATGGCCCCTCCCAATGCGGGGCCGACGATTTGCCCCAAAGCGAAGACCACCGTGAAAAACGTGATCGACGCTCCCCGCGAAGCCGGGGGGAGAGCTCCCCGTATCATGGCGGTGACGGCCGCCGGGACGTTCAGAAAGGCGAAACCGAAGACGAGAGCCGAGATCAGCATGGCCGGAGCGGAGCGGGAAAGGATCGGGATCGCGGCGCCCAGCGCGGCCATCCCGATCGACAGCCCCATCGACCGGCCTCCAGGATGGCGGAACAGCATCCGTCTCCAGAAAAGAGGAGAGAGGATCACGGAAAGGCCCAGCACTCCCCAGACGAAGCCGGTCGTGACTGGACCGTATCCGACGTTTTCGACCCACTTGACGAAATAGGTCATGTAGACGAGATAGCCGACCCCGAAGAAAAAATATCCCGCCAGGGCCGGGAGGAAGGATCGCGGAGCCCTGGGAGCGTCGCCGGCCGCATGCCCCGGGGCCGACTCCGGGACATGGGAGGCCAAGGAGGCCAGGGAGGAAATACCGGCAAACAGAAGCCCCGCCGCTCCGAGCATCATCCAGGCCCGGGGCCAGAACCCCGGCCCGTATTTCGCGAACAGGACCGGAAGGAAGAGTCCCGACAGCAGGATTCCGAACCCGCCTCCGCCCGTATAGAGGGAAATAGCGGCTCCGCTCCGGCGGAGATCCCGAGGAAACAGTCCCGACACAAGAACGCCCCCGCAGATGAACGACAGGGCGGCGAAGACTCCCGCCGAAAGGCGAAGGAGAAAGAGAAGCGGATAGGAGTCGACGAGTCCCGTGGTCAGGACGGAGAGCGAGGTCAGGACGAGTCCCCCGAGAAAAAGGGATCGGACGGAAAACCGGCCGATGACGCCTCCCGTCCCGGCGGCCCCCGCCAGATAGCCGATCGCATTGGCCGTATTGAGCCATCCGGCTTCGCTGTAGCTCCACCCCAGACGCTCCATCATGGAGGGAAGGATCAGGGCATAGTCGAAACGGGAGAATCCCAGGGACACGGCCGTGCCAAGGCCGATGAGCAGAGCCGGCAGAAAGGCGGCGCGCTTATTCATCTTCCGGACCCCGACTGGGGAAGCGAGGCGCGGAGCAGCGTTTCGGCGGCGGAGACGGCGGCATCGACGAGATCCGGACGCTGCTGGATGTAGGCTTCGGTCACGGCTCCGTCCCAGAGGATGAGCAGCTGCCAGGAGAGAAGATCCGGCTGCGCGGCGCCCGCCTCGCTCGCCAACGCGGCGAAAGTCTCCCGCAGGGCGCTTTTGTACCGGGCCACGCGCCCGTGAATCGGATCCGAAGGATTGGCCCTTTCCGTGGCGGCGTTGATGAAGGCGCATCCCCGGAAGCCTTCGGCCTCGGCAATCCCCTTGAGCGACCGGAAGGCGGCCAGGAGACGGGACCCCGGATCCTTCCCCTCCCCGGCCGATTCCGCGAGGGCCTTGAGCCGGATCTCCGCGGCATCGTCGAGGACGGCAAGGATGAGATCGTCCTTCGATTTGAAATGGTAGTACAGGGACATCCGGGCCACGCCGGAGCGTTCGATCACCTCGTTTATCCCGACGTTCTCGATCCCGTGCCGATAGAACAGATCCGAGGCCGTTTCAATCAGCTTCCTGCGGACGCGGGATTTCGCCTTTTCCCTGGATTGCTCTGGAGTCTTCATGAAGACAAGATTACCATACTGACTTGTCTATATGCAATCCTTAAAACATCTCGGATCGATTTCCCCCGAATTCCGGAAGCCGCATCCAACTTGACAACCAGTTTCCATTTTTGCAAACTGGTTGTCATTATTCAAGAGAGAGACTGGAGGGCCTCATGACGCACTTCGACGAACCGAAGGTCCCGACCGGACGGGAAGCCATCGATCCTTCCGACGAGGCCAGGGCGATGACCGAGATCATGCTGACGGTGTTCCGGATCAACGGACGCCTTCTGGAAAAGGGAGACGCCCTCGTCCGGACGCTCGGAATCGCCAGCGCCCAGTGGCAGGTGCTCGGCGCCGTTTCTCTGTCGGGGAAGCCCCTGTCCGCTCCCCAGATCGCAGCGGCGATGGGGATCACCCGGCAGGGCGTCCAGAAACAGCTCAACCGGATGACGAAGAAAGGCCTCTTCGAAAAACGTCCGAACCCCCGCCACGAACGCTCGAATCTCTACTGGCCGACCCCGGAAGGGCAACGGATCTATTCCGAAGCCATGCGCCGCGAAACACTCTGGGCGCAGCAGCTCGCGGAGGGTCTCCCCGGCCCGGAGATCCAGGGTGCGCTCGACTTTCTGAAAAAATTCCATCGTCGTCTCGAAGCCCCTCTTCCCGAAGAAGGAGAATGAAATGAAGCCTGTCCTTCATGCCGCATCCGGTGCTCTCGCCATGATCTGCATCGCCGTCTTCTGGATTTCGACCGCCGTCTCGGAGCTGTTCCTGGACCATCCGGCCGTTGCCTTCGTCAAGAGGGGGGTCGTCTTCGGCCTTTTTCTTCTCGTACCCCTCCTGATCGTGACGGGACTCACCGGCGCGCGGCTCGGGAAAGGCCGGAGAGAGCCCCTGATCGCGAAAAAGACGAGGCGCATGCGCATCGTCGCGGCAAATGGTCTCCTCGTCCTGGTCCCCGCCGCTCTGGCCCTGAACGGGATGGCGGCGTCCGGCCGCTTCGACGCCGCCTTTTTCGCGGTCCAGGCGGTCGAGCTCTCAGTCGGAATCGTCCAGATGGTCCTCATGGGCCTGAACCTCCGCGACGGCCTCACTCTTTCCGGAAAGCTCCGCTCTTCCCCTTGAACGGCGGGACCGCTCGGAGCTCCGTGCCGCAACCGGAAGGGAGCCGGCAGGGGGATTGACTGTCCAATAAAAAACGTGTACGTATATTACGTGTACGTATTAAAGGAGGTCCGATGAAGACGATCGAATGCCGCGTGGAGACCGGCGCCGCGCCGGAAGCGCTCTGGAGGATCTGGTCCGATGTCGCAAACTGGCCCCGGTGGGACCATGGGATCGAATGGGCCCGGCTGGGAGGCCCCTTCGAGGGAGGAACCACCGGCCGCATCAAACCGAATGGAGGTCCGGAAGTGCCCTTCGTTCTCCTCTGGGCGAATCCGCAGGAGGGATTCTCGGACGAATCGCGGCTTCCGTTGGGACGGTTGAGATTCGAGCACCGTTGGCGCCCTTTGGAAAACGGGCGGGTCGAATTTGTCCATCGTGTCGGCTTCCATGGCCCGCTGGGATTCTTGTACGCGTTTCTCATGGGGCCCTCCTTCAGGAGGGATCTCCCAAAGGCCATGGAAACCCTGGCCCGGATGGCCGAAAGGGACGGTCAATGAAGACTTCGGAAGTCTCCCGGCGCTTCTGGATCGGGGTGGCGAGCCGGGACCATGCGTTGAAGGGAGTGGCCGGCGGCTTTGCGCAGCTCTGCCACGGCAAGGCCGCCCCGCTTTGCCGGATGGCCGCGGGAGACGGGCTTGTCTATTACGCTCCCCGGGAGCGGTTCGGGGAGAGCGAGCCCTGCCAGCGCTTCGTGGCCATAGGCCGGATCTCGGGAAGCGAGATCTATCCGTTCGACATGGGCCGGGGATTCGTTCCCTTCCGGAGGGCCGCCGCTTACGTTCGGACCTCCTCCGAGGCCCCGATCCGGCCTCTTCTTCCTCTCCTGACATTCATTCGGGACCCCGCTCGCTGGGGAGGGGCCTTTCGCTTCGGATTTCTCGAAATCACCTCCGGGGATTTTTCGTTCATCGCCCATGCGATGGGGGTTCCCGATGGGCCCGTTTGACTGGAGGAAAAGCCGGTTCGAAAAGGCCGAGGAGAGTCCGGGACTCTTACTCTGGCAGGTCGGTTCCCAATGGCGCCGATCGATAGAGAAAACCCTCGAACCGTTCGACCTGACGCACCCCCAGTTCGTCGCTCTGGCCTCCGTCGCCTGGGTGGGGCGGAGCGGACAGCCGACCAGCCAGGCCGATGTGGCCCGCCACATGAAACTGGACGTCAATACCGTCTCCCAGATTCTGAGGTCCCTCGAAGAAAAGGGCCTGATCGAACGAAAACGCACTCCGGACGAGCGCGTCCGGAGCCCGGTGCTGACTGAAGCGGGCGTCGACCGGCTCGGACGGTCCCTTCCGGCTGTCGAAGCCGCGGACCGACTTTTCTTCGATCCCCTGGAGCGGAGCCTTCCGGATCTTGTCCGTGCCCTCCGCACGCTCCTTCGGGAGGACTGAGACTCTCCCCTCGAGTGTATGGGCGAAGAGCGTGTCACCAGAGATCGCCAAAATCCATGGTTATAGGATCCGGGTCGATTGCAGTCCGGACTCTGAGAATGACGGCTCAACAAGATGACCCTTCTCCACCGTCCGGACATCGGAGGGCGCGATCCCCAACAGTGAAAGCCGGTGACCGATCTCGTCCTCCTCCCCGACATCCATCTCGACCGCCCGGCGGCAGTAGGGATGCCAGGACGGGAAATACCCTGCCTCCATCGCGCGGGACGTTTCTCCCGTATCCACCACGATCGGTCCTTCCGGATGATCGATCAGCCAGGCATAAATAGGGAGCGGATCGGTCCATTGGGGATCGACGAGGACACGAAACGGCCCTCCCGGCTTCCGGGCACACTGGGCCGCCTTGATTTTAACGGATCCCGTCCGCAACGGGACAATGCGAACCGACATCTTTTCCCCTTTCCCTTCCCTTTCGGTCTTCTTCATTTACGAAAGGAGTCAATCCCTTGTTTTTCCGCCCGCGCCTTCAGGGCTTCGTTCATCGATTCGAATCCTTGGCGGACCCGTTCGAACCAGCGCCGGGACAGGAACGGGACAAGAAGCCCCCGAAAGCGTTCCCGGTGGACGAATTGCAGGACCCCGGCTCCCCGCTCCGTCATAATGAATGCATGTTCCCCGACGAAAAGACCGGGAACGGCCAGGGAGCCCCGCCACCGGAGTTCCCTTCCCTCATCCAGAACAAGAAGAGTGGGCCGGAAAGCCATCGCCTCCCTTCCCGGCAGCCGCACCGATACCTCGATTTTTTCGCCCGGCACGAACGGTCCAGCGGCACGGACGACCAGAGGATTCCATTCCCCGTACCGGGGAAAATCCCTCAGGATCCCCCAGACAAGGGCCAGAGGCGCATGTATCTCGATACCCGTTTCAATGCTCACTGCCATCGGCGTTCCTCCTGAAACTGTGCGGATCGTTAAAGTTAGCGGTCGATAACCTCCCGGTCAAAAAAAAAGGCCTGTTCCGCCGGTCATTCCGGTCCCGATCTTTTTCAGCAACGCCGCAAATCGTTCGGGTTCTTCGTAGTGCGGCATGTGGGCGGAGGAGTCGAACCACAGCAACGTCTTGCCCTTCGGCGCCTCAAGGCGATCGAAGTAGCGCCTGGTCAGGAGACCCGGAGCGACCTTGTCGTGGCGGCCCTGAAAGAGGAATACGGGAACCTCCAGGGACGGAGCCTGGCGAAAAAGATCAAGATCCTTCATGGCGGGAAGAAGGGCGTTCTGCACGACGGAGAGTCCCCCCAACGCCCGAAAGGCCTCTTTCACAGAGTAGTCCGGCGAGAAGAAGAGACGACAAAGAGTCTTTCTCAGAAGAGATCCGTACCGTTCGCCCCTATGAATCCCTCCGAACTCCATCATCCACTTCGCCCGTTCCATAAAGGGCGCGCTTCTCGTGTACGGAGGATCCCCGAGATTTCCGAGGGCTCCGAGAGCTTTCCCGTGATCCCGCCTGATCGCCTCCTTCCACAGGAAATCCATGGCCATCGGCTCGCTTTCCGACAGGCATATATCCGTTCCCACCCCTATGAGGGCGTGAATTCCCTCGGGAGAATGATGGGCCGCAAGAGCGGAGAGACTCGCTCCAAGAGAAAATCCGAGGAGGGAGAGCTCGAAACCTCCAGGCGTTTGAGAAGAAATTCGATCATTCCCCGGATATCGAGCACGAGCCTTTGCAGAGGCGCTTCTCCGAAAGACACGTCCGAATGCCAGGATTTCCCGCATCCCCGAAGGTCCCAGAAAACGACCCGGAACGCCTCTTCCCACCGCAGGGATTTTTGCAATGCGTCCGCCTCATGAATGATGGGAAATCCTGGTCCGGCCTGGACAAGAAGAAGAACCGGAAGATCGCGTCTTTCGCCTCTCACGAGAATCCATTGAACGTCGTTTCCGACAGAGACGCGCTCCAGCAGGCGGAGGGATGTCGATCCAATCGCCATTTTATTCCTTTCCTTTTTGGACGAGAGAGCGGAGCAGAAGCGTCTTGATCTCCGTTTGCCAGCGGACAGCCGGAGGATCGCACTCCTTGAAATACAGCATCCGGGCAAATTGTCCCAGAAAGCCGATGGTCAGCGTCACCAGAAGACCGGTCGTTCCTCCCGGGTCGATCGCTCCCTCGATTTTTCCTTTACCGATCCATGCCGCCAACAGTCCGACCAGGGAAAGCGCCCGCGTTTTCTCTCCGACTTGGGGCCAGTAGAGTCGAAGATTTTCGTGGACATAAAGAACGGCGTCAAGATTCCGGTCCAGGAAGCGGACATAAGACTTAACCAGAGCGTCCAGATCCTCCTCGAACGAATGACGCGGAGACAGGGCCTGAGCCACCCCCCGGACCAATTCGTCATAACAGCGCTCGAAGAGATGGATCGCGAGGGCGTCCTTGCTGTCGAAAAACTTGTATAGCACCGTGTTGCTGTATCCGGTGGCGCTTGCGATATCCCGAAGGCTCGTTTCGCAAAGTCCGTCCCGGACAAACAGGCGCAAGGCTTCCCGCAGAATGGCCTGCTTCGAGGGAGGCTCGTCGGGGTCTCCCGGAGTAAACGGGGAAAGTTCAGTCGCCATGCCTTTAAGTTAGCAATTGATAACTCTCAAGTCAAGCAGATCGTTCCTGGAGGAGTCTTGTCGTCGGAGTGGCCGGAACCGTCTTTGGTCCTGCGTGCGGAAGAAGGCTCCCCTCAAAGGGACTCTTCCGAAGACCGTCCAGGCGATCTGGAGTGGCCTTCGCACTTCAGGACCTACGACCACTGTCCCGTCTGGAAGAGACGCTTTTCTCCCCGCGAATGGAGACTGGAGGGTCCCCTTCGTCGGGAGGCGCGCTGTGGCTCGTGCGCGCTTCAGCCAAGCTGATCGACACGCCAGATGGCCGTAGCCTGAGCCGCCATCCAGTTCTGCCGGGCGGCGATCCTCTCCGGCGTCCACTCGGCGTTGTCCTCGGCGAGCTTTTTCGTAATTGCGAATCCGCTTTGCTGGTAGATCGTCCGCTTCCGGGCATAATCCGCCGCTCCGAGATCCCTGTTCGCACCGGCATCGAGCAGGGTCATGTTTCCGAGCCTGTCCATCAGCGCGTCCGCGTCGTCATTGCCGAACCCGCCCCAGCCGTCCGGCGCGTTTTGCGGCAGGACATGTTCGATCGTGAATGCGTCGCTCAGGAAATTCTGGTCCTGACCGGAAAGGTGCTTTTCGATGGCGCACAGGATGAAGCGGGCCACGCGGTTGTTGCGCGAGTCCGTGGTGCGGATGGTCTTCTCGGCAAAGGCTGTCCGGAACGCCGCGTCATCCGGGTAAATACCTCGCAAGGACTGCAGAGCGGGACCGAGATTCTTCAGATCCTGCCTGGACACGCGCTCTGCGACATCGTTGTACTTGCGTTCCTGCTCGCTGGCGCTGTAAGAGCCGATCACGTTGAATCGCATCGAAATCACGACCGTCGCGCGAAGCAGTCCGGTGAAGTCCGGCGCATCGAAAATCCGTTTGGCGGCCAGAAGCAAAGGAAAAGGCTGCCGCACCCGGAAGGTTTTCAGCACGCCCGCCAATTGCTTGTCTTCTTTCGACCATTCAGAGGACTCGGGGGAGGAAAGCGCCAGATAGGTGTCGAGGTCCTCTTCCATGTCGCGCAACAGCCGGAATACCACCTCGGGGGTACCCACCTGAGACCGGATCGTCTTGAACAGGTCGGATTGGCGAACGAAGCTCCGGCGGCTGTTCCAGTGCACGCGCAGGAAGTCGGGGAAGTTCTCCGACTGGAGTCGGCCGACGATGGCCTCCCACCGGTCTTCGAGATTACGCAGCTCGTGATCGGTCTCCCGACCTCGATCGAGAACCGAGAACATGTAATTCTTGAGGAGGTCGGTCGCCGATAGCCGGACACCGCGTGCGTTGAGCGTCTCGAAGACCTTATAGGCGTTCAGCTCATCGGTCACGGTGATCACCGTGAAGAACAAGCGGTCGCTGACATCCTCGACCAGCTTGGCGAGCCGCATGCCCTCGTCGCCTGTACTCTTCTTCAAGTACTCGGCAACACGCTTGTCGAACCATTCGAAGGCCTTGCGCAGCAAGTGCTCCGAGGCGCGGAATCCCCGTTGGGGAAGGTGCCCGAGCGGTACCAGATAGGTCTGAAAATAGTGGTTGTTGTTGCGGTTGAGGGTGAGTTTGGGACGCGCAACCAGCGTGACCGGATCGAGATAGCCCACATAGGTTTGGCGGATTTGGTCCGCACGCCGTTTGTTAGCTTCAGGGTCGTTGCCGTTGTCGATCAGACGCTGGAGGTTCTTGAGCACGGCGATTACGATGAGGCTG
>DAIBSV010000007.1 GCA_027415455.1 Nitrospirota bacterium
TTTGAGGGTGATCCCGGGAAATTGTCGGAAAATCCGCCGGAAAAGATCGGACCTGCTCATGGGTCTCCTGCATTGAAAAGATTGACGGTCCAATGCTTTTTGTTTCCGAGGATTGTGCAGGGGGAACGGGGCCCCGATCAAGCCTCGGAATACGGCTATTCCACCATCTTGTTGACGCGACTCAGACATTCCTTCAATACATTCCGGAGAAGCTGGTCGTCGACCCTCAGATGATTCAGGGCTCTGGCGAATCCGGGCTCGACGAAAATAAAATCGGGATGTTCCTTCCCGATGGCCACGGCTATTTGATCGCCAATGAAGGTCAGGCAGGCCAAATCACGTCCATATGCGGACTTTTCGAATTCATGGTGCCACAGAATCCCCTCGATGAGAATTTGAGGAAGATTGAATTTTCTTGCGAACCAGCCCCCGATGAAGCAGTGGTTGAACCCCAGAAGGCGTTTTTCCTGCCGCCAGTCCGCTTCCCGATCCCTGAAATCGGCGATCATGATCTGGGATTCGAAAAAGGTCGCGGTGGCGACGACCAGAACCAGTTTTCCGATATCATGAAGCAAACCGACCGTCTCCGCGACATCGGGCTCCGGAAATTTGATGGCTTTGGCGATGAGGGAGCAAGCCATCGATGTGGCCCTGCAGTGCGACCATATCTCCCTGACACCCATGAGGTGCCTGTATCTTTCGAAGACCGGGATAGCCAGACACAAACCCCTGAGCGGCTTCATTCCGATGACTCTGATCGCTTGGTCGATGGAGAAGACGGATTTTGAGAGAAGATAGGCCCCCGAGTTCGCATATTTCATGATGTTGGCGGACAATCCCGGATCCCGCTTGATGATTCCCGCTATTTCGGCAAGGGACGCGCGATCCGAGTCCAGGGCAAAAAGGACATCGCTCACAACCTCGGACATCGCCGAAAATCCGTTTTCTCGTTCGAAATTTTCAAATATCTCATAGTAATCATCGTCGGCCATCGAAATTCATCCTCAGGTCTCTGACTCTATCGTTCTTCCAAATAAAACTGTTCGATCGTCTCGATCAAGAGAGACTTCAACGCCATTTCCACATTCCCGTTTCCCAATAAGGCAAGTCTTCTTTGAAGCATTTCCTTTTCGGTTCGCAAGACCTTTTCGGATTCCATTTCTCCTTTTCTCCGGTCTTCGATGAAGACCTCCCGCACCCCATGCCTTCTCAGGAGATCCTTAAGCTTTTCATCAAGGGGAACCGGAGCCTTGACGAGAAGGCGCCCCTGGGGATCGACGACGTTTGAAACGATGACTGTTCCCGTTTCCAGGGAGGCGAGCCGGACGAGAACTGGTTTCATGATTTCCTCCTGTCTGAGGGAGCTCGGAATTAATTTCCACTGTAGACCTGCAGAGCGGCCTCGTCAACGAATCAATAAACAATATTTATATAGTATTATTGTTTACTTATGATTTCCGGTTTGGATCCAGACGGCAAAATCCCGGGCCGGGAGGGGCGGACTGAAATAGTATCCCTGGATCTCGTGGCATCCGAGATTTTTCAGAATTTCGAACTGCTCCCGCGTCTCCGCTCCCTCCGCGATCGTCCGGAGCCCCAGGGCGGAGGCCATCGTGACGATCGCCGTCGTAATCGCCCGGACATTCGGGTCGTCGGGAAGGGTTGACGGGCCATTGAGTTTTATTCCCGAAGATTTTACAGGGGGGCGGGGACCCGATCAAGCCTCAGAATACGACTATTCCGCCATCTTGTTGACGCGACTCAGACATTCCTTCAATACATTCCGGAGAAGCTGGTCGTCGATCCTCAGATGATCCAGGGCTCTGGCGAATCCGGGCTCGACGAAAATAAAATCGGGATGTTCCTTCCCGATGACCACGGCTATTTGATCGCCAATGAAGGTCAGGCAGGCCAAATCACGTCCATATGCGGACTTTTCGAATTCATGGTGCCACAGAATCCCCTCGATGAGAATTTGAGGAAGATTGAATTTTCTTGCGAACCAGCCCCCGATGAAGCAGTGGTTGAACCCCAGAAGGCGTTTTTCCTGCCGCCAGTCCGCTTCCCGATCCCTGAAATCGGCGATCATGATCTGGGATTCGAAAAAGGTCGCGGTGGCGACGACCAGAACCAGTTTTCCGATATCATGAAGCAAACCGACCGTCTCCGCGACATCGGGCTCCGGAAATTTGATGGCTTTGGCGATGAGGGAGCAAGCCATCGATGTGGCCCTGCAGTGCGACCATATCTCCCTGACACCCATGAGGTGCCTGTATCTTTCGAAGACCGGGATAGCCAGACACAAACCCCTGAGCGGCTTCATTCCGATGACTCTGATCGCTTGGTCGATGGAGAAGACGGATTTTGAGAGAAGATAGGCCCCCGAGTTCGCATATTTCATGATGTTGGCGGACAATCCCGGATCCCGCTTGATGATTCCCGCTATTTCGGCAAGGGACGCGCGATCCGAGTCCAGGGCAAAAAGGACATCGCTCACAACCTCGGACATCGCCGAAAATCCGTTTTCTCGTTCGAAATTTTCAAATATCTCATAGTAATCATCGTCGGCCATCGAAATTCATCCTCAGGTCTCTGACTCTATCGTTCTTCCAAATAAAACTGTTCGATCGTCTCGATCAAGAGAGACTTCAACGCCATTTCCACATTCCCGTTTCCCAATAAGGCAAGTCTTCTTTGAAGCATTTCCTTTTCGGTTCGCAAGACCTTTTCGGATTCCATTTCTCCTTTTCTCCGGTCTTCGATGAAGACCTCCCGCACCCCATGCCTTCTCAGGAGATCCTTAAGCTTTTCATCAAGGGGAACCGGAGCCTTGACGAGAAGGCGCCCCTGGGGATCGACGACGTTTGAAACGATGACTGTTCCCGTTTCCAGGGAGGCGAGCCGGACGAGAACTGGTTTCATGATTTCCTCCTGTCTGAGGGAGCTCGGAATTAATTTCCACTGTAGACCTGCAGAGCGGCCTCGTCAACGAATCAATAAACAATATTTATATAGTATTATTGTTTACTTATGATTTCCGGTTTGGATCCAGACGGCAAAATCCCGGGCCGGGAGGGGCGGACTGAAATAGTATCCCTGGATCTCGTGGCATCCGAGATTTTTCAGAATTTCGAACTGCTCCCGCGTCTCCGCTCCCTCCGCGATCGTCCGGAGCCCCAGGGCGGAGGCCATCGTGACGATCGCCGTCGTAATCGCCCGGACATTCGGGTCGTCGGGAAGGGGCGTGACGAAGGAGCGGTCGATCTTGAGCTTGGTGATCGGAAGCCGGGTCAGATAGGAGAGGCTCGAGTATCCCGTCCCGAAGTCGTCGATGGAGGTCCGGATCCCCATCCTGGCCAGATCCCGGAGTTCGTCCGGCGTCATCGCGCGTTTCATCAGGACGCTTTCGGTGATCTCCACCTCGAGGAAGCGCCCCTCGACGCCGGTCTCCTCCAGGGCCGTCCGAAAGGTTCCCGTCAGGTTCCCCCGTTCGAACTGCCGTCCGGAGACGTTGACGGCCAGCGGAACCTGCGGAAGTCCGGACTCCTTCCATGCCCGAAGCTGGCTGCAGGCGGCCCGGACCACCCACTCCCCGATCGAGAGGATCAGGCCGGTGCTTTCCGCCACCGGAATGAAGGCGTCCGGGAGAAGCAGCCCCTTTTCGGGATGGTTCCAGCGGATCAGCGCCTCGGCACCCACCGTCCGTTTCGTCGAAAGATCGACCTGGGGCTGGTAATGGAGTTCGAACTCGCCCTGCTCCAGGGCGCGGCGGAGCTCCCGTTCGGTTTCGTATTTCCGGTCCGCCAGCACTCCGTCCTCGGAGACGTAGACGGCGCAGGAGTTCCCGATCTCCTTGGCCCGGTACATCGCGGTGTCGGCACGCCGGAGCAGGAGGTCCGTGGTGGCGCCGTCTTCCGGCCAGACGACGATCCCGACGCTCGCGTTCACGAAGACCGGCGCATGGTCGATCTCGAAGGGACGGGCCAGCTCGTCCAGGATTTTTTCCCCGATCCGTTCCGCCTCCTTTTTGTCGCCGACGCCCTCCAGGAGAATGATGAATTCGTCGCCGCCCGAGCGGGCGACGAGATCCTCATCCTTCCGGACGGACCCTGCAAGGCGCTTCCCCACCTCGACGAGAAGCGCGTCCCCGCAGTCGTGGCCCAGGGAGTCGTTGATTCCCTTGAACCGGTCGAGGTCCAGAAAGAGGAGGGCGCCTTTTGGAGAGCCTTTTCCCAGAATGTCGTTGAGGCGGGCCACGAGGTGGGCCCGGTTGGGAAGCCCCGTCAACGGGTCGAAGTTGGCGACCTTGAGGATCCGCTCCTCGAACCGCTTCCGCTCCGAGATGTCGCGAAGGACGACGGTCGTGAAGGCGCCCGAGCCGTCCTCGAAACGGCTTTGAGAGATCTCGAGGGGAAATTCCGTCCCGTCGGCGCGTCTTCCGGTACCCTCCCGGATCGGGTCGGCCGGACGGCCCGAAGGATCCGGGACCAGAAGTCCTGTCCCGGGAAGGAGGGTCTCGGCCGGGGTTCCCAGGACGCGGTCACGCCGGAGACCGAACATCGTCTCCGCGGAGGCGTTGAAGTAGACGATCTTCCCGGAGGAGTCGACGAGGAGGATTCCCGAGAGGGCCGTCTCCGCGAGGCTGACAAATCGGCGGGCGACTCCCTCCGCCTGGGCCCGGAGCTGCTGTTCTTCCGACAGGTCCTGAAGATGCACGAGAATCCGGGAATCCGTCTCCGACGGCCGGATCAGGACCAGGGTCGCGCGCACGGGATGGACGATCGCGGAATCGGCCCGGCTCATGGAAAGGAAGAGATCCTGGCGCTCGCCCTCCTTCTCCATGAGCTCCCGGATCCCTTCCCGAAGGCCGTCCGCCCGGACGACGGCGTCGAGCGGCCGGCCGAGGACCCCGTCTTCTGCGAATCCGAACTGCTTCAGGAACGTCCGGTTGGCGGAAAGAACGGTCAGGGAGGAAACCGAGATCTGGAGAAGTCCGTCCGGGAGGTTCTCCAGAATTTTCTCGTCATACTCTTTGAGCATCCGCTCGCTGCGGACGCTGGCGAAAAGATAGGCGTCCAGGGCCAGCCCGAGATCGAAGAAGACGGTCTTCAAAAGGGAGCGGACCGCATTCGACTGCTCCTCCGGCCTGTCGCGAGGCATATTCAGGATCTCGGGAAGCGCTCCCGAAAGGTACCGGACATAGGCTCCGAGATACCACTCGGGAGAAATTCCCATCGCTTCGTGGATCGCCCCGACCCGAAGTCGATTTCGGGCATAGTCCATGTCGCAGGGCCCGGAGAAGAGCCGGTCGAAGTAGGAGGTCAGGATCTTCCTGAAGCGGTCCAGGGCGGAAGGATCCGAGGGAATATGGGGGCGGGTCCGTTCGAAGGAGGACAGATGCCGGACGAAGTCGTCGACAAGGGCGGGCTGCAGGGGATGAAGGACGCGCCGGATCGATTCAAGATTGGAGACATCGGCCGCACCGAATCCCAGGAACTCCAGGCGCCGCCGCAGGGCGTCTTCGTCGATCCCGAGCTCCCTGGCCATCTCCGGAACGGGATCCTCGGTCAGGAACACGGGAGCGTCAGCCTCCGTCCGGGCTTGCTTGCTTGCTTGCTTGCTTGCGCAAAAACCTTTCCAAAGGTTCCTCCACAAAGTGGCAAAGAGATCGACCCTTTACGGACTCACCCGGTTGCAGTCCGGGGGCTTTCCGTATGTCGCAAGAAACGCCCGGTAAATGTCACGCTCTGTCGTTCGCCAGTTCTCCTTTACGCAGCGGTAGCGGACCCTCGCCCCGTCCTCGATCCTCTTGCGAAGAAGGGGGTTGGTCCGGGTTGCCTGGATATGATAGATCAACCGTTTTCGGAGGTTCCCCGCCGAGCCCAGATACACGATTTCTTCGGAGGCTCCCGGAACGGACGACCGGATTTCGTAGACGCCGGCCTCGTCGGGGACCTGTTCCCGAACGGTTCTGGCGGTCAGGACCAGCGGCGGAGAGAAGTCCTCCGTCGCGTCGCGATAGCTCCTTTTCCCGGCCCGGTCCCCAGAGGCAGGGATTCCCAGAGTTCTCCGGATGTGGGCCACGGTCCGCCGGGAGATCCTGAGACCCCGCTCTTCGAGCCTCCGGGCGATCTCCTCGTCCGAAAAGCGTTCCTTGATGGCCCCTTCCAGAATCAGCGGCTTTTCACTTTTTATCACGCCATTTACGAAATGGCAACCGATTGTCCGGGAATTTGGACACAGGTCGGAGAGCTCCCGGACCTTCCCTTCCGGGAAAACGAGGGGAAAATGCCGGAGGATCCGGGAGAGCCGGCTTGAGTCGATCCCGCGGGGGAACCAGGGATTGAAGGGAAGCTTCCCGGCAATCCGGAGATGGGACAGGGGGTGGAGCCGGAGGGGATCTCCGGATTCAAGGTAGCCGGCCTGGGTCCGGAGCACGAACCGGACGAACGAATGCGCGAGGCGGTTTCTGCTGTTGACCAGACGGAGACGGCGGACGACCCTTCCGAGGCTCCCCCGGCGTCCCTCAATCTCAAGCATGCGGCCGAGCGCCGCATCGTCCATCCGGTATTCGCGGACGAAACTGGGGCTGTGCCAGAGAATGTCAGGAAGACCCTCTTCCAGGACGATTTCCCCGTATATCCGGATCTCCGGAGGGGGAGACGGGGAGAGGCGGGCGCCATCGAGGACATCCGGGGATATGACTCCGGAAAGACGATGGAGTTCCGGGTCGGCATCGAGGGTTTTGACAAAGGAGTCGAAGCGCCGGAGGGGAAGTTCGAGAAAGCGCGAAAGGAGAATCTTTCCAAAAAGATCCGGAGCGAGGGAAGGCATCTGGTGCGAAGACTTCTTTCCAAAAGGCCTCGTTTGGGCCTTTCGCGGATTCTCCGGAATAGTCCGGAAGGGAACAGAGGTGACAGGATAGGGCTCATCTTCGAAGCCACCCTGATATTGTCGGCAGACGGCCTGGATTCCATGAACTTGCAGAGGGCGTGGGGCGTCCTCCAGAATGTTAAGGGAGGAGAAAAAAGAGGGGGTTCTCTCCGGACAGGAGAAAGCTTTTAGACCAACACACATTCGAACTCCGGTAGCGAGGGATATTTATGCCGCATTTTGTCAAATCCGGCCGATTGCCGACCGGACCCGTTCTGGTTCTCGTTCTCGTGATATCAGGACTGATGATCGGAGGATGCCACGGAAAGAATTCCGGGGATATATTCAAAAAGCGGATCGACAAGGCGATGAAAAAATAATCCGTTCTGGAAAGGGCTGCAAGATCCACAGCCAGAATGACGGATGCGATTGGACCAATAGCTCCGACAGAGATCGATCGGCAGGGGAGGTCCCGAAAAGGCCTCCCCTTTCCATCACTCCCCTTCAGAAACCTCCTTTTCCTCCAGAAGAGTGCGAGTCCTTCGATCCGAACGCATAAGCCAAGGCTGCCGTCCCGACGAAGAAAACGAGATTGACGAGCACGATCGAAATCGGATTGTAAGAAGGGCCAAGTCCCATGGGTTCCTCCTTCCTGTCAAAAGGTCCCTTCTGATGAATTCTCTGCCTCAAAGCCGATTTGGGATCTTTCGCGTCAGTCATCCGGAGAATTCATCTGGCGATCCACAAGCAAAAAATGGGCCATTTCAAACTTCAGCTCTTATGGACGGGAGATTTGTTTTCGAGAGAGATACGAATCCTGCTTGAAACATTTTTGTTTCATATTTTCAAGGAGTCTTTCCCTGCCGTTGTGGAGGGACGTCCTCGGGTGAGTTATAATTTTTCCGGGCGTAACAACCCTTCTTTTCATGCCCGGCAGGGAACATCTTGGAGAGCGACAGAGAAGAACGTGTCCCCGCGCGATCTACGGACTTTTTCTCCGGAGAAGGACGCGATTCCACAACGGATACCATGGAGAGACCATCTTATCCATCCACGAAAGGAGTTCCATGAGCCGCTACCGCTATCACCTTTTTCTCTGCACCAACGAACGGCCGTCCGACCACCCCCGGGGATCCTGCCTGTCGAGAGGTGCGGGGCCCCTGCTCGACATCGTCAAGGAGGAAGCGGTCCGGGCTGGGGCACCCGGTCCTTTCAGGAGCAACCGGTCGGGCTGTCTCGACGCATGCGAGGACGGGCCGGTCCTCGCGGTCTACCCCGACGGGGTCTACTACCGCGTGACGAACCGGGAGGAGATCGCCCGCGTCATGAAGGAGCATCTGGTGGAAGGGCGCGTCGTGCCGGAGCTTCAGATCCCGAATCCCCGGCCCGCTCGACCCTCCTGAGACCGGATCAGCGGCGGAAGCTCCGAATGTAGGAGAGAACATCCTCGATGCTGGCGGGGGAGAGGGTCTCGGACCAGCCCGGCATCGGTCCCAGACCATTCTGGATCACATGGAAGAGAAAGGAATGGGTCCGGTTGTCCCAGAAGGCCGGATCGGTGAAATCGGGTGGCGGGGGAGAGAGGTGGCCTGCTTCCGCCCCCTTTCCGTTCCCCTGGACACCATGGCAGGAGAGGCAATGGGCCTCATAGATCTTTTTTCCCTCACCGCCGTCGGCCATCGCCATCGGAGCCAGTTCCGCTCCGGCGCCCAGAAGGACAAGCAAGGCTCCGCACAGGATCTTTTTTTTCTTGTCGTTCACTTCGATTCCTTTCCTTTTGTCATCTGACCTTTCGTCAATGCTCCCGTCTTCCCCGAAGAAGTGATCCCTCCGGGGGTATCCGGCCTGTCACTGAGGGCGATGAAGCGATCGAGGACCGTTCCGACCCGCTGCACCACCCACTGGTGATGGATGGTCCGGTAGCGGAGATAGGCGATCCGCGCATAGGGAATCACCTCGACGGGCTCGTCCTCCGGCTTTTCTCCGGCGGAAACGCCGATGGCTCTCCATGGATAGACGGGAAGCTTTTCCCGGATTTTGCCGTAAAATTCCGCGATCCGGACCACACCGTCACGGAAAGCCAGACGGTAGTTTCGCTGGCGATAGTCCCAGATCAGGTAGTGGTGGGAGCGGATGGGAGTGGATGCGGGAAGTCCCACGAGCCGTCGCACGCCCTCGGCGCGCATCCCGGGAAGAAGGGGCGCGGGCAGAATCTTGCCAAGAAAGGATGGCATGGGACGAATGCTCCTCTCCCCCGTACTCTCACCCCACAGGGTCCGGGCGAACTCCCAACCGGGAAGATTCCGGACGATGTCGAAGCCCGTCGGCCGAAGAGGCTCCCCCATTTCCGAAAGGACATTCTGGTCGTAGACAATCCGGGGGTCGAAGCCCGCCTGGCCGGCGGCATCCTTCCACCGGTTGAGCCCCTGCATCTTGTGATCCCGCATCCAGAGGGCCAGCGCGAAATCGGCCTCATACCAGGGAGAGGTCGGATTCAGGTGGGCGGCTCTCCCTAAGAAACGGAGGGCCGTCCGCAGGCGGCCCCGCATCAGCGCGATCCGCCCCAGACCGTTCCATGCGGGCGCGAACGAAGGACTGTCCCGCAGAATTCCCGACCAGATGGTCTGGGCGAAGTCCCGCTCCCAGCGTCTGCGTCTCTCCTCCCTGGCGGACATGGGGGTGACCCCGGGAAGGGGATCGACGGAAAAGAGGAGGGTCTCGCGCCCCACCCTGACCGTCCGGAAATAGTCCCGGTAGTAGGCGAGTCCCAGCCAGTACCGACCCTCGATCGACGGGGGATCGCTGTCGACAAATCGGGTCAGAAAGGGAACGGAAGCGGCCGGACGTCCCGAAAGGAGGAGCGAGACCCCGTCCTCGAGCTCCGACGCGTCGACCTCGATCACAGGCCTCACGCTCGTCAGATAATCGATCGTCCCCTTCCAGCCCATTCCGCTTCTGAGGGAATCAAGGATGCGCACCGCCTCGATCGCTCCGGAGTAATGGTATCCGGCCCGAAGAAGGAGAAGGGCGGCGTGACGGGCTTCACGGTTCCGCTGGGCCAGAAGGGCCGCCCCGGCAAGGGGAGCCCTATTCTCCCGCCCCCCGAGGAGGTCATGACGGGAAAGCAGAAGGGCCACCAGTCCCGCCATCGTGTCGGTGTTCCGGACGAGACCGGAAAAGACGAGGCCCCGGGTCAGGACCACCGTTTCCCCCCCAAGATAGAAGCCTGCCGGCTTCGCGGCGTCGATCAGGACAACCTGGGGAGGAAACTCCGGATGGAGCAGGAAGGGGGTGATGGAGCGGCCGATCCGGCCAAGAGCCCTCGCAAGGGACTGGCTTTTAACCGTGCCGTAGTGGAGCTCGATTTCGGTCGTCACCCGGGAGAGATCTTCCCGCTCGTTTTCCACCCGGTCGATCACCGAAAGGGAAGAGAGGTCGGAAAAAGACGGAGTTCCCCCCGCCCCCATGAGGGAGTTTGGGCCTGTTGCGTCCGAGAGCCCCGGGAGAAGCGCCAGGACGAGGCCCAGGACAACTCCTCCGGCCCGGATCCTCTTCAACCGGGCCTCCTCGCATTCCCGGGAGCTATCGCCCCGGGTTCTCGAGATAGTCGAGATAGTCGCGAATGCCATCGGGAACCGAATACCGGGGGGTGTAGCCCAGGAACTCCCGGGCCTGGTCGATGGAGGCGCAGGTGTGCTCCTGATAAAAGTCGTAGGGATTGTCGAAGTATTCCGTCTTCAGATCGAGGCCCAGGGCCGTCCGGACAGTGTCGATGAGAGTATTGAAGGAGGTTTCGGAACCGGACCCGATGTTGTAGCTTCCGGAGGCGCGGGCCGAGAGGGCAAGGATGTTGGCCTCAACCACATCCTTGACGTAGACGAAGTCCCGTCCCTGCTCCCCCCACTTGAAGACCCTCGGGGCTTTCCCCGCCTTCATCTGGCAATAGAGCTGGTAGATCATCGAGGCCGCCTTCCCCTTGAACTGCTCCCCCGGACCGAAGACGTTGAAGTACCGGAGGCCGACGATCGTTCGGGAAAATCCGGTGGCGGCCTTACGGGCGATGTTGTCCAGAACGGATTTGGAAAATCCGTAGACATTCAGGGGAGCCGGCGTCTGGTCCTCGGACTGGGGACTGGGATTCGCTCCGTAAACGCCGGCCGAAGAGGCATAGACCACCGGAATCTGGAAGCGGAGGGCATATTCGATCACCCGGTGGAATCCTTCCACATTCCGGTGCATCATCAGCCTCTGGTCCATGACGGTGGTGTCCGTGATGGAGGCCTGATGGAAGATGGCGTCGAAGGGGGGCTTGCGGTCGAAGACCCCGACAAGGTCCATCCCGGAGAGGTCCTCGGCGAAGAAATCCCCCCTGAACCCGATCAGGTTCTTGAAATGACCCGACGAGAGATCGTCGATCACCGTCACGTCATGCCGGTCCTTTTCGAGGCGAAGGACCAGATTCGATCCGATAAAGCCCGCCCCTCCCGTCACCAGATATCGCATTCCGCCCTCCCTTTCGCCGGCCTGTCTCAAGGACCCGGCCTGTCGCCTCCGCCGGCGGATATGGTAAGATCCCTCCGGTCCCAGCAAGGGGCCGGACGTCTTTTTTCCCATTATGGCAGATCCAGCGAAAGGACCCAAGCCCATGTCCTCCCCCCTCAAGATCGGCCTGATCGGATCCCGAGGCCAGCTTGGCCAGGAACTGGTCCGGCGTTTCTCCGAACCCGACCTCGCTCCCGGCGTCGATCTCCGCACTCTCGATCGCCCCCTCTTCGATGTCACCGACCGGGCTGCGCTGTCTGAATTGTCCGGGGCAGGATTCGACGTCGTCATCAACACGAGCGCCTACAACGCCGTCGATGCGGCCGAAACGGCCGTCCGGGAATGTTTCGAACTGAACGCCTTCGCGCCCCTTTTTCTCGCCAGGGCCTGCCGGGAGGGAGGAACGGCCCTTCTGCATGTCTCGACCGATTATGTCATGAGCGGAGGAATTCACGAAGAAGAGCAGATCCCCTATCCCGAAGAGGCCCCGACGCGACCCCTTTCGGTCTACGGTCTTTCGAAGGCCGCGGGGGAGCGGCTTGTGCTGGAGGCCTGGGAGCGTTCCTGGATCGTGCGCACCTGCGGACTCTACGGCGGATCCGGGTCGGGTCAGAAAGGCGGAAACTTCGTCACCACCATGGTTCGGCTGGCCCGGGAGGGAAAGCCCCTGCGGGTGGTTTCAGACCAGCGGGTGGGCCCCACCGCCGCCCGGGATCTCGCCCGGGGCATCGCCCGGCTGGTGACGGAACCCCTCCCCTTCGGGCTCTGGCACCTCACCAACGGGGGGAATGTGAGCTGGTACGAATTCGCCCGGACGATCTTCGATCTGACGGGACTCTCTCCCGACCTGACGCCGGTTCCCCTCTCCGTCTATCGCCCGGTGGCCCCCCGTTCCCCCTTTTCCGTCCTCTCGAACGAAAAGGCGCATCGGGCCGGAATCGTCCTCCCCTCCGTGGAAAGCGCCCTGGAGGATTTCCTTCGGCGGGACGGCCTCATACCTTCCTGACCGGACTCCCCAGAAGTTCCCGGCAATCCCCGCCCCGTTCCAGGAGATCCCGAAGCCTCGACAGAAAAATCCAGACTTCGGCGCAGTCCCGAAGCCTCATGGCCCCGGCATCGAGCCCCTCCGGTGGGTTGCCGACCCAGAATCCCGCTCCTCCCAGGATGACGGCATGGTTCACGGCCGCAAGATCGGTCGTGTCGTCACCCACCATGACCGGGAAAAAGTCCCCGGGAGAGACTCCGGTTTCCCCGGAAAGGAGCCCGAGAAAATAATCCATCGTCTCTTCTTTGGTAACCCCTCCGGCAGGGCGGATCTCCCAGACCATCTTGCCCTCGAAGATGCGGAAGCGGTCCCGCTCCCTCCAGCTCCGGAAGAGCCTTTCAACCCCCATGAGCAAGGGAGCCCGCCCCTCAGGCTCCACCCCTCGGTAATGGAGCGAGAGACTGAACTCCTTTGTTTCGAGCAGGGCCCCCGGAACAACGCGGGTGCGTTCCCGAAGCAGGGAGGCGAGGTCGGCGAGCGCCTCCCGGCTCGCCAAGGCTTCGGGATGGACTGTCAGGCGATCCCGGAACCGCCGGACCGCCCCATGGTCTCCCGAGAGACCGGAAAGGGTGGGGACGGACAGACGGCTCTCGATATCGGGAAAGGCGCGCCCGGAAATGACGAAGACAGGCAGAAGAGCGCCGAGATCTTCCAGAAGGGTGTGCTCGTGCGGATGCAGGCGAGCCTCGTCGGGGCGGGGAGCGATGGGAGCGAGAGTCCCGTCGAAATCGAGGAAGAGGACGGGACGGCGGGAATCCCGCCCCGAAAAGGAATGGGTCATCGTCCGACCGGAACGGAGAAGTCCCCGAGTGCGCGGAGGTTGTCCCGCATCCACCTGAAAACATTGTTCCGCTCGATCGACGAGAGGGCCAGCCCGTTTTTGCGTCTTCGGATCTCGGGATCGAGCGAGAGCCCCTGATGGATGAGGCGGGCGGAGAGCGGCGCGTCGAAGGGATCGATCAGGGTCAGTCCGTCCATGGTCTGGGCCGCCCCTGTGTGCCGGCTCAGGAAGAGAACGCCGTCCCTTCCCCGCTGACAGGCCAGGAATTCCTTGGCCACAAGATTCATGCCGTCCTTCGTGGCGGTGATGAGGGCTCCTGAGGCGAATCGGTAGAGCGGAGCCAGAACCTCCTGGGAAAGGGACCGGGAAATGGTCCGGACCGGAGTCCAGCCCGGGCGTCCGAAGCGGGCGTTAAGACGGTCGACCGCGCGCTGAACCTGTCCGGCATACTGCCGGTAGGCCTCCACCGACTGCCGGCTGGGAGGCGCCACCTGAAGAAGGGAGAGCGTTCCGATCCGTTCGGGGTGACGCGTGAAAAGCTCCTCCAGGATGGCGGTCCTCTCCAGAAATCCCTTGGAGTAATCCATCCGCTCGACGGAGACGAGATAGGGGGCGATCTCCTCCCCCTTCTTCAGGAGCCCTGCTTCCCGAAGGATCTCCCGGGCTCCCCGGACTCCCTCGGGATCCCGGGAGAGGCGGTCGAAATGGGCGGGATCGATCGAGACGGGATAGACCCCCAGTGAAAGGGTCCGGATCCCCGCTTGCGTCATGACCGAGAGCCGCTCGCCGTCCCAGAAGACCCGGGTCCCGTGGAGAAGACGCACGGTCTTAAGAAACAGGTCCCGGTACCCCTCGGTCTGGAATCCGACCCGGTCGTGGCAGAGAAGGCCGTCGACCAGCTCACAGAGCCAGGGAAGTCCCGAAGGCTCAGGAATGTCGACCCAGGGAATGTGCCAGAAAAAAGCCAGGGGAGGAAGGGTGTTTCCGGCCATCCGGCGGATTTCGCGGGCGACCAGTGCGAGCTGGTAGTCGTGAATCCAGACAGCCCCCGGAGAGAGGGTCGCAAGCGATTCCACCACCTTTCCGGCCATCCGGCGGTTCACCTGGACATAGGCGGAAAAGGTGCCGGGCGAGGCGTCGATCCGCCCCTGATCCCCATGAAAGAATGGCCAGAGGACCCCGTTCGAAAAACCGGCGTAGTGGGCTTCCCTGAGGCCCGGATCCAGGGAAAGGCGGTGGAGAATGTATCCGGGAGAATCCGAAGCCTCCCGGGGAGGCGGAATGCGCAAAAGACCGGGTCCCGCCGAATCCCGGAGGGCGATCCACTTTCCTCCCACACGCCCCAGGAGACGATGGATCGTCGAACTCACACCTCCCGGAGGAGACGAGAGAGCCCCGGCCCCTTCCCAGACGATCGGCTCCCGGTTGGACAGAACCAGCAGGGGGGCCTGCCCGAACTCACGGCGGTAGAAGTCGACCATCTCCTCGGAGCTCCGGCACTCGAGACCGCGCACCGGCCCACCGGAGGGAATTCCCGGAAGAGAAGAAAGGATCGAGGCCATCAGCGGACCTCCTCCATCAGGCTGCTGCCCAGCCCGGCTGGGGCGGAAGCGCCGCAACGGGGGGCGCTCGCCGTCCCTCTTCGAAAATCCCGGAGAACCGATCGGTAGAGGGCCTCGTAGCCGTCGACCATCACCTCCGTCGAATAAAGTTCCGCCGCCCGGGCGCGACAGGCCCGCCGGTCGATTCCGGACACTTTTCCGGCCAGAACCTCCGCCATTTCGGCTTCGCTGTCCACCAGGTATCCGGTCACCCCGTCCTCCACCAGTTCGGTGGCAGCGCCCCTTTTGAAGGCAATGACAGGCGTCCCGCAAAGCATCGCCTCGATCATCACCAGACCGAACGGCTCCTCCCAGCGGATGGGAACCAGCAGGGCCCGGGCCCCCTGAAGGAGCGACACCTTCTGGAGATGATCCACCTGGCCCAGCCAGTTGACCAGCGGATTTTGGAGAAGACCGCGGAGGGTGTCGTTGTAGAACCAGGTGTCGCAGGGGTGGACCGCGCCCCCGATATGGAGGGAAAGACCGGCCTTGATTGCGGCCCGGCAGGCGCTGTCTGGCCCCTTTTCCGGCGCCAGACGTCCCAGAAAAGCCGCATGGCTCCCCGCTTCGAACGAGGGCGGATAGGCGGCCGGATCGAGGCCGTGGTGAATGACGGAAAAGCGTGCGAGGGGGACCTCCTGTTCCTTCTGGGAACGGCTGATCGCCACATAATGGTTTTCGGGATAGTGCCGGTAGATTTCCGAGAATTCGGGGGTCCGGGAGTGGTGGAGCGTCACGACCGCGGGCACGTTGGTGATGGAGGCGTATGGCACGGCGACGGGAGACTGCCAGTGGACGAGGTCGATGTCTCCCCGCTCCATGATCCTCTTCGCGGAGAAGGCGAGATGGATCTGCTCGTCGCGCGGAAGAATCGGCCAGCGGGCGGAGGGAAAGGCGCATTCGACATAGGCCCTCGTCCGGGAATCTCCGGTGGCGAACAGAACGACCTCGTGGCCCCGGTCGATCAGCTTTTCAGCGAGATGATACAGAAAAAGCTCTGTACCCCCATACTTTTTTGGAGGAACGCTGACGAAGGGGGTTGAAACCAGGGCGATTCTCACTCTCTATTCTCCTTTCGCGGGCGCAAAGGGCCCGTGGTCGACAAGCCAGCACAAGCCGCCAGAAATCCCGGCAGTGGCCGGATGAAGCCGGACCCCGAGCGATGGCCGGCCTCGATCAGATTGACCGCCCCCCAGGAGAGGACGAGGACCCCGCCGAGCAGCATCAGGACGGTCCGGATTCCCACCACCGAAACGAGGGAGGGAAGTCCGGCCATCCCGAGGATCGCTCCCCCAAGAAACCCGAGACTCATGGTCGTCAGGACCCTGGAGAGAAGACGGGAGGGGGCATGGTTCTGGAGCAGGGTGTGGACGAGGGGATTCACCACCGAGACCCCCATTCCGAAGAGGGCCATCAGAAGAAGATCCGCCGGCATCGCCCGGGAGGCTGACAGAAGAAGGATCAGCACCCCGCCCGAGAGAAACCCCCCCGCGATCCACCGGAAGAGGTTTTGGGGGGGCCGGACGGTCAGTGCCAGGGAGGCCAGGAGCATCCCCACCCCGTAGGCGGAAAGCAGCATGCCAAATCCCTTCGATCCGGCGTGGAGGACGGCGTGCGAGAGAACCGGAAGCAGAATGGTCACCGGACCCGTGATCAGCCCGTAGAGAGTCATGATGACGAAAAGGCCCAGAAGTAGACGGTCGCCGGAAAAGACGAAGCGGACGCCTTCGGAGACCTCCTGAAGGATGCCCGCGACACCGGAGGCGTGGGTCCTCTCCCCTTCGCGGCTCTCCCGGATCCGGATGAAGAGAAGGAACAGAGCCGAGACGAGGAAGGTCGCCCCGTTCGCGACCATGACGAAGACCGGGTTGTAGAGGGCCGACAGGAGGCCTCCCAGAAGCGGTCCCACGAGGATCCCCACCTGTCCGGTGGTCTGCATCAGGGCATTGGCCGAAACCCTCCGGGGCTCGGCCACCATGAGGGGAATGGCCGAATAGAGCGCCGGCCCGAAGATCCCGCTGGCCGTCGCGATGAAGAAAACCAGCAGATAAAGGACGGGAAGGGAAAGTTGATGCGTGGCGTAAAGGACGGGGACCAGAAGCACGAGGAGCCCCCGGACGGCATCGACCGCGATCATGACGTTCCGCTTCGGGCACCGGTCCAGCATGACGCCGTTGGCCCAGAAGAAAAGCATCGGGGGCAGGGTCTGGAGCACACCCACGACGATCATCGCCTCGGGACTCTTGGTGAAAAGGTAGACAAACCAGAAGAGGGCCACCTTGTTGAGGTTCTCTCCCAGCTGGGAGACCAGCTGCCCCAGCAGCAGAAGCCCGAAATTCCGCTCGACGATAAGATCCTTCGACTCGCGGATGTTGGCGATAAAGGACATGATCTCCACTCTCCTGATCCGGCACACCCCTTTTCGGAAGAATACTCATTCCGAAACGAACCCCGCATTCACCCTGAAATCGATGCAAAAAACAAGCCAGGCTCCAGGGAGCGCTTTCTCCGGACGGGAGCCGGGAAGTCTTCCCGCTGAGAGCGGGGAAAGCGTATCCCCCTAGGACAATCGGGCGCGAAAAAGTGTTACCAAAAGCGACACGAGGACCGTGACGGAGATCAGAATTTCCCCTTCGAGATGGAGAAATTCGGAGACCGGGTGGCGATGGAGAAAAACGGTCCCTCCCTGGATTCCCACAATCGCGGACAAAAGAAAGAGGGTCATCACAACGGCCAGAACCCGTCCCAGGGCGCGCGAGGGAACGCTCTGCTGGATTCGCGCCATGGCCAGAGGCTGGGACCAGGATAGGCCGGTCCCGATGAAGAGAAGGAGAAGAAGCCCGGAACCGGGCCAGGAGAGGTGCGGCAGGAGAAGGAAGGCTCCCGAGGCAGCCAGCATCCCCCCCAGGACCAGAGGGAAATGTCCCGGAAGCCGTCGTCCCAGAAGAAGGAGCCCGCCGAGGAAGGAGCCGAGGAAGTAGGCTCCGGACAGAAGGGCGTAGAAGGAAGGAGGCATCCGGAAGACCTGGGAGGACAAGAGGGGGAAGATGAGGGACATGGGAGCATTGAAAAGGGCGAAAACCATAAGCAGAAAGGCCGAGAGCAGCAGCACCGGATTCCGGAGCAAAAGGCCCGCCGACTGGGAAAATCCGGGATTTCCTCCAACGGAGACGGGGGACTCGCCGTGAAGGGCGGATTGCTCCTTCCTCTTTCCTTCCCGTCTCCGGCGGCTCTCGAGTGGGTCCAGCGGAGGCGGAATCAGAGCGAAAAGGAAGGCCGCAACGACAAATCCCCCCCCGGAGAGCGCCAGAAGCCAGGGGGCGGGAAAATAAAGCAGGAGGCCTGCCGTGGCGAGAGGCCCCAGGAAATACCCCCCCTGTCCCGCGATCTGGATCCACCCGTTGGCCTGCTTCAGACGGTCGAAGGGGACGAATCCGGGAATCGCCGCATTGAAGGCCGGACCAAACCCCGCGGAAAGAAGGGCCGTTCCCACGACAACGGCCAGAATGAATGACGTCCGGAGCGGCTCGAAAAGGGAAAGGAGGGGGATGACGGCGTAAGTCGCACCCTTGAAGAGATTGATCCCCGCCATGAAGATCTGCCGGGGAAGAAGATCGATGAGAACCCCCACCGGCAGGAGAATCAGAAAGGGAATGATCGTCTGGAACAGGCCGATCCGGCCCACGAGCGTCACATCGTCGTGGCGGATGCGGAAGGCGATCCAGGTCAGGGCGGTCTGGGTCATGCCCTCGCTGAACTGGGTAATGGTGTAGGCGAGCAGGAGGGCGACAAAGGGGGCCGAGGCAAGGGATCGGCTCAGGAGGCTGCCGCGGAGCGCCTCGACAAAGCCTCGCGGGAAGGAAAGGAGCGCCCGTTTCACGAGAGTTCCTCCCCCTTGAGGACTCCGATACCGTCAGCCTCCGCCCAGGAGGCCGGAAAACTCGGGGCAGGCCTTGACCGGCTGAAACTCCAGAATGTCATGGCGGGCCACTCCGGCGGTCGCATAGGGATCCCCGGAGAGACGCGTCTCGACCTCTCCCCTGTCCTTCCCCCGCATGAACAGGAGCCCCCCCGTCCGAGGAACCAGCGGGCCGGAGAAAAGAAGAGAGCCCTCCGTCACGCATCCGTCCAGAAAGCTCCTGTGCGGACCCACCAGGGGCTCTATCTCCGAAAAATCCTTCAGGTAGACGACATGAACGACGAAATAGCGCCAGGCACCCATCGGTCGTCCTAGACCTTGTAGGAGAGAACAGAGCGGACCCGTTCGCCGGAGAGACGCTCCCGCCCACCGAGCCCTTCGAGCTCGGCCACAAAAAGGAGCTCCTCCACCTCTCCACCCAGAAGGCGGATGAGGCCGAGCGCCGCCCGGGCCGTTCCGCCGGTCGCGAGCAAATCGTCCACGAGGAGAACCCGTTCGCCTTTCGAAAGGGCCCCTTCCTGCATGGCGATGGTATCCTGCCCGTATTCGAGGTCGTATGAAAATTCGCGGACTTGTCCCGGAAGTTTTCCCTTTTTACGCACAGGCACGAATCCCGCCCCCAAAAGCTGGGCCACGGGGGCCGCGAGAATGAATCCTCGCGCCTCAATCCCGACGACGCGGGTGATCCCCTTCCCCCGGTATGGCTCCGCCAGATGTTCGACCAGCTTCGGGAAGGCCTCCCGGGAGCCGAACAGTGGCATCAGGTCGTAGAAAAGGATTCCCTTCTTGGGAAAGTCCGGAACGGTGCGGACATAGCTGTTAAAATCCATCAGACATCTCCTCGGGGCTCAAATCGACGGACGCGGCGTCCGCTCTTTCCCTCCCGGCGCATCCGGAAGGGGGTGCGTGGCAAAGGGTCTTGCATCGTCGAGATAGGCGCGCATCTTGGAGAGGGCCACCGCCTCGATCTGGCGCACCCTCTCCCGGGTGACCCCGAGCTTCTTCCCGATCTCCTCGAGGGTCAGGGCATCGCCCCCCTCGAGTCCGAAGCGGAGGGCGACGACCTTTCGCTCCTTCGGCTTGAGAACCTCAAAGGCCGCGGAAATCCCCTGAACGCTTTCCTTTTTCTCCACGACATCGAGGGGAGAATCGGCTCCCCGGTCCTCGAGAATGTCCTTCAGGCTGTTCTCGTCCCGCTCTCCGATCGGGGCGTCGAGGGAGACGGCCGACCGCAGCACCTGATGAAGGCTCTCGAACTCCGAGACCGAGAGGCGGGCTTTCCGGGCCGCCGCCTCCGGATCCGGATCCCGCCCTTCGGAGACCATCTGCTCGACCTGGGAGAGGTACTGGTTGACCTTTTCCATCATGTGGACGGGCAGACGGATCAGATGGCCCTGGTTGATGGCGGCCCGCTCGATCGCCTGGCGGATCCACCAGGAGGCGTAGGTGCTGAAACGGAAGCCCTTCTCAGGATCGAAGCGGTCGACCGCCTTCATAAGGCCGATATTCCCTTCCTCGATCAGGTCGGAAAAAGCCAGCCCCCGCCCCACATACCGTTTGGCGATCAGAACGACGAGACGGAGATTCGAAAGGATCATCCGTTCCCGGGCGGCAGCATTCCCCTTCCCGATCTCCCGGGCCAGGAACACTTCCTCCTCGGCCGACAGGAGCGGATAGTCCCGGAGTTTTTTCAGGTAAAGCCCCAGGGATCCCGATTCGAGGGAGAGAGGGCCAGCTTCCGGAACCTCGGCCGGAGCGACCTCCTCTTCTTCCGGAATCTCAGGCGATTCCCCGTCATCCAGAATGTCGTCGGTCATACATCGTCCCTCTCGATCCGGAACTCCCGGAGGTCGGCCCACCCCGGCATCTCCTCGGAAGGGAGATCCCGGACATCGAGGGCGGAGACCTTCGATCCCGGAGGGCCCCGTCTCACGATTTCGATCCATGCTGAACGCCGTTCCTCGGAAAGGACCGCGACCGCCAGGACCGACCCGTCGGGAAGGTTGCGAACCCACCCAAAAACTCCCATCTCGTCGGCGCGCGCCTTCACATAGGCCCGGAACCCCACGCCCTGAACCCGTCCGGTGACCCTGATCTGGAGGACGCATCTCTTCATCGGCATGATCGGCTATCAAAGTTCTGAGGGAGCGGGAACATCGGCAAGGAACCAGTGTACGGGATGGACTGGCAAAAGACGAAAAAAGACAAAAATTGGTCGGGGCGAAAGGATTTGAACCTTCGACCCCACCGTCCCGAACGGTGTGCGCTACCAGGCTGCGCCACGCCCCGACAATGATCCTGGTCCGAGGATCTCCTCCGCGGAATCAAGAAAGACGGACCTACTATACACCATATTCTGGTCTTGTGACAATCCCGCCGGGACCCGGGCAAGACCCCGTCCCGGCCATGGACAAAAGAGTGAAAGGTGATATATTGAAAATATGGGAGAAGGGATCATCTGAACGATGATTTCTTCGCTCACGCAAAAGGCCCCTTTTTAGGGGCCTTTGTTCGTGACGGCTGAAAAAGGTTATCGAAAATATGCGGGACAGATCTGACGACGCGACCGTTTCCCGGATAAGGAACCGGCTCCCATATTCCAGGAGTATTCCGGAGAACCGGGAATGAAAAGGGGTCGCGCGATGCCTTCTCTCTAGGCCTGACCGATGGGGATGGCCTTCGGAGGGGTTCCGGGGCGCTTTTCGATCCTGACTTTCAGGACACCGTCCTTCATGGTGGCCGTGATCTTTGAGGGGTCGGCGTCTTCCGGCAGCGTAAAGCTCCGGAGGAAGGCCCCGTAGCAGCGCTCGACCCGATGGTAGCGAACTCCTTCCTTTTCCTCGCGCTCTTTCCTGCGCTCTCCCGAAATGGTCAGAACCCCGTTCTCCACGGTCACCTTCGCATCCTCTTTCCTAACCTCCGGGAGCTCGGCGGAAACCACGTATTCCTTGTCCTCCTCGGTCACATCGACCGACGGGGACCAGTCGAAAACCGCCATCGTCCCCTCCCCATCGGACTTCATGATCTCCCGCCCCTGGCGTCCGAACCACGGGGCCAACCGTCGACTGAACTCTTCGAACTCCCGGACCGGATCCCACTTCAACAGACTGCCCATGAGGAACCTCCTTTCGAATTTTTGTCCTTTGGCAAAGCGTTCGGGAGAGGAAGCGTCCGTCCTCATTCCAACCGGGCTCTTTTCCCTCATTTTCACTTTCCGGGAGGGAACCCGTCCTCTCCCCGGGATGAGGACCCACTCGTCCATCGCCCTAGAGGGCCCTGGAAAGAGGGGCGTTCGACACGCCGCGTTCCACCTGCCCCGTCCTCCCCAAAGTCGAACCGCCTTTCCGGAGGATCTCCAGGACGATGTCCAGGAGCTCTCCCCCATAGGAGCTGTCTTCCCGGTCCAGGCCCACGACATGCCGCGCCCGGAGCGCCGCTCTGACCGATTCCGGGTCCAGCCCGAAGAGAGCGGCGAGGCTCATCCCGATCTCGCGGGCGTGGCGCCGGAGATCTCCGTCCTCCTGCCACTTCCGGATTCCGAGGGGGAGACGGGGCTCGAGACGTCCCAGGAAGGCGCACAGATCATGGGCGGGCTCGGTCACCGGGACGCTCCGGGCCCAGCAGGCGGCCCGCTCGAAGACAGCGCCCCCGACTGCGATCGCCCGGACCCCTTCCGACAGCCGCTCCCCGTATTCCCGGGTCAGAACGAGTGCCGTTCTCGGAGCGACATGGACATGGAAAAAGCCGTCCACGCCCCCGGCACACAGCAGAAAGTCCCAGACGGACCAAGCCTCGCAGGAGAGATCCTCCGGCGCGAGCTCCCATCGATCGACCTTTTCCAATGCCTGGAAGGGATCCACCGGGATTTTCCTCCCGTTCGACTCGATGGTAAACCGCGTGTGGAGCAGGACCTCCACATTCCGGTCCGCGTAATAGGCCTCGGTGAGGGCTTCGTATCCGGTCAGATGAATCGTCATAGCGATCTCCTTCCCTGGAGAGAATTCATGTGGGAATTTCGGGAAAGGTCTGTCTCATTCCTTCGAGAGTCAGTCCTGCGCCGATGCATGGTGGGCGAAGACGGCCCTGAAGGCGGGGTCCAGCGCGTGCAGCGGCAGGGCCGGCTTTTTGCGTCCCATTCCGGGCTCGGCGGCCGACACCAGATCTCCCAGGGACAGAATCCCCGACAGATGCCCCTTCCCGTCGACCACGGGAAGACGTCGGACTTCATGGGCCCGCATGATTTCCACAGCCATCTCCGCCGAATCCTCGGGACGGCAGGTCAGGAGGACCTGGCCGCGAATGACATCCTCGGCGGCGAGATCCCACAGGGACCGGTGGTTCAGAAAAGAGGACATGGCAATGTCCCGGTCGGTCACGATTCCCACGGGACTCCCCCGGGAATCCACGACCACTACGCTTCCGATGTTTTCAGACCACATCAGGCTGGCCACCGTGGCCAGGGTGGACTCCGGTCTGCAGGAGGTCACCTTCCTCGTCATGATCTCCGAAACAGTCATCGCATCTCCTTTCCATGCATCGTTGCGAACGCACCCCATGGAGGGAGTACCCCCTTCCCTGAGGCGGCCCCCAGATCGGACAGGCCGACAGACTTTTCCCTGATCCGTTCCAGAACGCGATCAAGAAGCACCCCCCCATGAACGACATCCTCTTCCGCAAAGGAGCCCCGGGGGCAAGCGCCCGAGAATTCATTCCATACTCTTTGTGGATCGAGTCCGAAGAGGGCCATCAGTTCGACCGCGATCTCGATCGAATACCGGAGAAGCTCCAGATCCTTCTCCCAGTGGCCCCGCTGAAGCGGCATCCGGGGATAGAGAGAAATCAGGAACTTCCCGTAATCGTAATCCCGATTCGTGGCCGGAGTCTGCATCGCCCGCATGGAGGCGTGCTCAAAGACCTCGGCATGAATCGCGAACCCCCGGACCCCTTCCCCCAGGTCGGCGCCGTGGGAGTCGGTGAAGACGAGAACCGTATTCCGGGAGGGGTGCATGACAAGCGACCCCTCCGCCTCGGTCTCCAGAAGAAGATCCCAGACCGAGGGGAGGTTGCAGACCAGGGATTCCTTTCTGATCCGGCCCTCTCCGATTCCGGCCAGAATCTCCTCCGGTGTCAGGAACCGCCCCACGTCTCCTTCTTCAAAGCATCGGGGGGAGGGGACCTGCATGGACTCCTGCGTGATAACGGAATAATACGCATAAAGAAGGGCCTCTCGCCCTTTGAGCCTGATCACCTCGTTCCTCCTTCCGTGGAGAGTTCGGCATCCGTGAACGCACCGGGATTCATCACGAGAACCTTCCTCGATTCTCTCCCGTCCCGATTTTTCAGGCCACTGACATTGTTTCGTCCTCTCAGGATGGATCCGCCTCGAAGAAAGGACAATCGTTTTCAGTCCATGAACCCCAGGCTCCTCCGGAGTCCGGATAGAATGCGGCCAAACAGCGTCCGCGATTTCCGGACTCCGGAGCCCTTCCCGAGCGTCTTTTGCAGATTTTCGTCAACCCGAAAGAGATTCCGGACCAGGCCGTCCTTCTCGATGAGAATGATGGAATGTCTTCGAAACATCCTGTCCATGTCGAACCTCCGATCGTCATGAAAGATCTCTCCGACAGCACCTCCGGCCCCTGCCCCGACCGGCGTTACACCCTCGAGGCTCCCCTCATCGGATCGCCAATCAATCGCTTGTTCTACTTTGCTTTTTCCGCATCGCAGCTCCAGGAGTCCCCATGGACTCCGCGGATTGTCCGGATCAGAATCCCTGCGGTCACCTTTCCCGGATCGGCCGTGACAATGGCCGTCCCCCCCGATTTGTCGAAGGAGACCTTCGAGACCCCCGGAACCTTCATCAAGGCCTTTTTGACATCGTCCAGGTAGAAATTGCAGTATTGTCCGCCAAGCTTCAAGGCGATTGTCCCTTCTTTCGCGGGCGCCTCCGAAAGCGTTGCAAGCGACAGAAGCACGCCCAGAAAAATCGAGGCAACCCTCATGCCCCTTCCCGTCCGCCCGTCCATTGTCGACTCCTTTGCCAGAAAGCTCCCGGAAATCCGGGAGGAGGGCCTGTCTCCTTATGATGACCGACCCTTCCGATTTTTTTGCATGACCCTCTCGGTTGACGACCCGCACGCGTTCCAGACCTGAAAGAAAAAATGTCCCCGTCCGTTGGTCTCCCTGACGAAACCTGCGGTCACTCCGAGACGAATCCATTTTTTGCGTGGGTTCCGTCGCAGAAAGGCTTTTTTCCGGAGCCCCCGCAACGGCAGAGATGATAGGTTTTCAAGCCCTGCCCGCTGACGGTCTTTCCGTTGCTGTCCACAATGTCAAGATCCCCGGAGACTTTGTAGGGACCGTTCTTCAGGCAATCCATCCGTGTCTTTTCCATGGGACGCTCCTTCTCCCGGCTGCCATTCCTCGTTCGACGATTTTCTCCCGACCTTCCATTCCGGTCCGCCTTCGGTCCCCGTCCAGGGCCTCCGGAAACAGTCCCTCTCCAGGCCGGGGTCCGAAGGCCCGGAGAACACTCCCTCGGTCGACGATGCGCACCCCTCGCCCCCGGAGTATCCCGGTCCGGCGAAAGACCGTACCGCGGGCCATGCGAAGGGCCGGGGGATGGACCCTAGACGCAGTCCTCGCGCCACAGACAGTCTTTCTGCCCGCAGCTCTGGACCGCTCCCGTGTCGAAACACGGGACATTCCCTTCCGCTTTCTGGATATTCCTGACAAGGTCGGCCTTTCTGAGCCTTCCCGGAAAAAGCCCCCGGCTTCTGGCGATGGCCCGGATTTCATCGATCTTCATCTCTGTCGCTCCTTCCTCATTCGAAGAGGTCACGGGGATGGATGTCTGTCCGGATAGACGGGGTTGTCGCTCCTGTCTGCCGAAGGATGCGCCGAAAATCCGCCCCTTCTTCCTTCGGGGAGAGGGCGGCCCCGATCCGGCCTCCTGGAATTCCCGGACGGCCCATACTTTCGAGAGCCCGGATTCCCGAATTCGCATGAGGTCGAATTCAAAAATGAGGCATTTGAAAAATGCGTACTTGATGTTCCGACAGAATCATCTGGGCTTTGGCGCGGAGATTTCCGCCGGCTACGGCCCGGCTTTCCCCCTTGCGGGGAACTGGATCCGGGATCCGGAATCCCTTGCGGATCGGTTCCATTCCAATGCCCGGGTTGCTTCGGAAGCGGCAGAACGGTGCATGAGATGATCCAGAACCTCGTCGAGAAGGAGGCCGTCATAGGATGCAAGGTCGGGGTCGTAATCCACCACCCCTTTTGCCTGGAGACTTTCCCGGATGAGCGCGGGTTCGAGGTCAAAGTGATCGATCAGGAGTGTCGCGATCTCCCGGGCGTTGCGCCTGAGATCCTCATTTTGGCGCCAGACCTTTTTCCGGAGGGGGAGGACCGGTTCGAGTCGCGCGAGAAAGGACTTCCAGTCGCGGTCCGGATCGGACAGGGGAACGGCTTTGGCCCATTCGCCCGCATTTTCGAAGAGGGAGGCCTGCGCCGCAATTGCCCGCACGCCCTCCGAGAGGGGATACCCGTGATCCCGGGTCAGGAGGAGAACGGTATGCGGAGTGAAAAGAACCCTGAAGATTCCCCCCCGAATCCTCCTGAAAGCAGATGATCCCAGACGGACGGCACATCGCAGTAAAGTGCGGCCGGATCAATCCGTTGCCCCTCCACCAGCTCGATCGCCTGGAAGGGGTCCAGGAACCTGACCTTTCCGTGATCATCGACGGCGAACTTCGCGCTGACGAGGAGATCGACGTTTCTGTCAGCATGATAGGCCTCCTTCAAAGCATCGTTTCCACGCAGGCGTATCGTCATGGCGCTCTCCTTCCCTGGAGATTGAACCCTCGACCCGTCTCACGACCCCGGAAAGAGGGGCCGGATCTTCTCGGCAAATGGGACGATATCCCTCTGAAAACAAATGGAGGAAAATTCCTTCCATGGATCCTTCGGCAAGCGGATCCCCCATCCCTACCCCTCAGAGAAGGGAATCCTTTTCTGGAACGCTAAAATATTCCCTGCGAGAATAATCCCTTCAAATTAGCTTAAACCCAACCAATAAATTGTCAACATGCTCTTTCTTGGCCCCAAAAGGTCGGCTCATCATTCATACCGCAATTATTCATATCAAGAATCGTGCCAACAATATTTTCCTATTGTACCGTTAACTTAAATTCATATTAAACAAAACCGCCGAAAGGGTCCTTCGAAAAAAGAGACTCATTCTCTTGCGCGATCCGTAAGGTTCAAAGATCGAAAGATTTTTTGAAACACTGGCCCATCATGGAACGCTCCACTGTCAAGATCCAGGGACAGACAGAAAACACATCCGCCCGAAAAAATAATCAAAAAAGCTTTCAACAGACACACTTTAAAAGATCACCCTCCTGACGGTTCCCGTCTTCGAATCTGGGCAACTCGCAGGAACACCGGGGAAAACTTGAAATGTTTTCAAAACTATTCCGCTGCGGAATGGAGGGCGATCTTCGAAGGAAGCGGACCATCGCCCCAATCATTGGGGAAAGGGTGAAGGGTCGACTAAAGTTCGAGAAGACCTTCGGGGTTATGACAGGAGGCGGCATCCCCGCCGGAAATCCCGTGTTTTTTCAGGAGGGCGTACAGGGTGGTCCGGGTGATCCCCAGATTCCGGGAGGCGAGACTCACGTTGTTTCCATTATTGTGGAGGGCGGCAAGAATGCTTTCGCGCTCCACGCGGTTTTTGATCTCCCGCAGGGATTCCGCCGGACCTTCGGACGGCGTTGCCTCCGAACCAAGACCCAGGTCTTCAGGATGGATGAAGGGGCCGTCGCTCATGAGCACCGCACTCTGGACCCGGTTCATCAGCTCCCGGACATTCCCGGGCCAGGGATGCCGGAGCATTTCGCGAAGCGCCGCGGGAGTGAAGCCTTTCAGTGTGCAGCCCCTCTCCTTCGCGAACCGCTTGAAAAACTCCTGGGCGAGGGCGACGATATCCCCTTCCCGGCTCCGGAGGGGCGGAAGAGACACCTTCAGGACATTCAGGCGGTAGTAGAGATCCTCCCGGAAGCGTCCCTCCCGGCAGGCCTTTTCGAGGTCGATATGGGTGGCGGCGATGATCCGGACATCGACCGGAAACTCGACCGAACTGCCAACCCTCTGGATCTTCCCGGTCTCCAGAACCCGGAGAAGGTTGACCTGGAGCTCCAGGGGCATGTCCCCGATTTCGTCGAGCATGATGGTCCCGGAGTGAGCCGACTCAAGATGTCCGGCCTTTCGGGAGACGGCACCCGTGAAGGAGCCCTTTTCGTACCCGAACAGCTCGGACTGAATCAGGTTGTAGGGAATGGCCCCGCAGTTCAACGCGATGAAGGGGCCATTTTTACGGGCGGAGTGGTCATGGATGGCCCGGGCCACCAGTTCCTTTCCCGTCCCGCTTTCCCCTGTGATCAGGACCGGGGCCTCCACGGATGCGACCTTACGGATCCTGCGCAGGACCTCCTGCATGGCGGGACTCGACCCGACGAGGTTGAACGCCGCCGACGCCTCGTCCGGCGGGACAAAGCGACGGGCCAGGAGCGAGACCAGCGCCATTCCCTGGAGACGGCCCATCACGATTTCCAACCGTCCGGGATCGACCGGAAGCAGATGGAAATCGTAGCAGACCTCGTCGATCAGGCGGAGCACGAACGGGTTCCCGAGGCCTTCGGGATCGAGGAGGGCGATCCATCGGCAGGTGACTTCGGAGAGCATCAGAAGCTCCCGGAAGCGTTTTTCCGTGAGGTCTGAGGGGAGAGTCAGAAGACCGACTCCGATCGGCTCTTTTTTGTGGCGTTTTTTGAGGGATTCGAGGGATCGGACCGGAACCACGGTCCATTCGTTCTTCAGGGACTCGATGGCGGTCAACGAGGGAACTACGCCCGATGCCAGGAGGAGATAGGCTTTCCTGGGGATCGGGTTTGCGAAAAAAGGCCCTCCCTCTTTCCCGTCCATGCATTCTCCCCCTGTGAAAGATGCGGAACCGACTTCCCGGCCCCCTTCGTCGAAGGATCGCTTCTTCCAGAAGAAATGACACAGGATCCTTGGGAACTATAATGGTTGCTGACTCTGAAAATCAAGAGAGAGAACGCCTTCTTCGGAATGAACGAAGAGAGAAAGCCAAATCGCCCCTCTCGCTTCGTCACGTTCCGGAGGAGGTTCGCCGCGCTATTCGGGTTCGTGCGGCCATGCATGGCCGCAGTGGCGAAGCGGAAATCCGCGGCATCCCGGAAAAGGCGGCGAAGACGGAGGGTCGCATCAAGCTTGGTTCTCTGCTGGCTTCCAGCGTCCGCGAGGCGGGGAGGCGGAGCCCTGCTGTCCCCGCGAGTGACGCGGGGCATTCTCTTCCCGGTTCCTTTGCCCCCTCGCGTTCAGGCTTCCCTTGCGGTGTGTTGTTCCTGTGTTCACGTGCCGCCCCGGGCGTGGATACAGTCGGCATAGGGGGCGGCTAGGCCGCGCCCCTGCCACACCACACCGGGTCGAGTAGCAAGAGCCCATTGCTGAGCCCCCGCCCTCCGAGAACTGATCGTGCGAGTTACCCCGCAATCAGCTCCTGTCATTCAAAGGCCCGGATTTCACCGGACCCGGTCAATCCCCGCGTTCAAGGCTCCTGACGGTGGCTTGGCCTGTTTGGGATAAGGAAAGATTCTTCCCTACCTCCTTGAACTTCTAAACTCCTTTCGAGTTCTGAAGTAATCCGTCCATTTTGGGTCGAACGGATGAGCCGCGCCTCTGACCTTGACGTGCCGCTTGATGGGAGTGGATGATGCTTGGTACAGTCTCTCTCCCTTCATTCCCGTGGGGACCAGGTCGCGATCTCCCCACCTCCGGTAGTATGTCTTTTTGATCCAGCCAGAGGATTTTTGCGGGTGACGGTGTCGTAGCCATTTCCAGATCAGGCACCAGAGAGTGTGGTCGACGCGACTGAAGGTTACCTTGGCAACGATGTGCCGGTGATAGCTGGACCATCCCCTGATGACAGGATTCAGAACATAGATCAATTCGTCATAGGTCCACACCTTGGCTTGCTTCAGGATTCCCCGGACTTTGTCCAGAAAGGCCTTCACGTTGTTCTGCGATGGCTTGATGAGGAGCTTGTCCCCGTACTTCCGAACGTTCTGTCCGAGGAAATCGAACCCTTCCCGGATATGCGCGACGCGGGTTTTCTCTTTTGAAAGATCCAGACCCCGTTCCCTGAGAAACTCTTCAACCAAGGGGCGG
>DAIBSV010000080.1 GCA_027415455.1 Nitrospirota bacterium
GACGGAAAGATACTCGTCTGCTTTCTCGAGGCCCGGGGGGAAGGGGTCTCCAATCCGGGAAGCCTCATGACGCGGGAAGTGGTCCGGACGGCGGGGGCGGGTGTCCGGTACGTGAACCTCATGGGCGCGAGCGGAGTCGCGGGGGTGGAGCGGGCCAAGCGCCAGCGTCCCCACGACCTGGTCCTGCCCCTTTTCCGTATCCGTCCCCCTTAAAGCGCCCGGGACAGGCCGGTTCAGCGCTCCGGGTCGAAAATCCGGGCGAAGATGCGGGAGGCCTCCGGCAGATCGGGGAGTCCCTTGCCGAAGACCCGGACGATTTCCTGGCGGACGGGGATTCCCTCGAGCATTTCTTCGAGAAGTCCGGTCCCCACATGGCCGGACAGGGGGTCGTAGACCGCAATGGGGGCGGGTCCCGTCGAGCGGGGATTCTCGGGCCGGGCGTCCCGGCTCGCCACGTCGACGGCGAGCGATGCCTCCCCCAGCCGGAGTCCGTTCCTTTCCGCCTCCTTCCGGAGGGTGTCGGGGTCGGGTATGCGTCCCCGGGGCCCTCCGGAGCCTGTCCGGACCCGTTCGTAGACCAGTTCCCAGGCCTTTTCCCGGGAAAGGAAACGCCGCCATCCCTCTCCCAGGCGCCGGAGAAGGGGGCTTTGCGCGGTGGCCCACCCCTTCACGTGCTCGAGGAGGAAGTGGTCGGTGAGGAGCCGGTAGCGATCGAGATCGGAGGCGGGGTCGGTTGGCAGAAGCTCCCGGAGCGTTTCTCCCAGGAGTTCCCGGAGGGCCAGGTCGAAGGCCCGGGTGGTCCGGTGGAAGTAGATCTGCGCGTACATGTATCGGCGGATCTGGATGAACTGTTCGAAGACTCCAAGCCCCGCCCGGTGGAGGACCAGACGGCCCTTCTGGTAATGGGTGTAGTAGAGGAGGCGTTCGAGGTCAACGTGGCCGGCGGAGACGCCGCACATGTAGCTGTCACGCAGGACATAGTCGAGATTGTCGACCGTGAAGATTCCCGAGTAGAGGGGTTTCAGGGATTCGAGGATCGGGAGATCCGCCGGGACCGGATTCGGACCCTTCCCCTTTCCGACGAGGTAGGCGATCCAGTCCGCCGAGAGGCGCTCCCCCGGGGCGAAGGGCCCGGAAAGACCCCGGTCGATGCGCTCGATCACCGGGCGGAGGGGGCCACGGATCAGAATCTGGCTCATCTGTTCGTGGGTGCGTCCGAATCGGGGGAGGGAGACGTTTTCGTCGAAAAAGTGGCAGAAGGGGCCGTGTCCGGTATCGTGAAGGAGGGCGGCGACCCGGAGAAGGGTTTCGAAGAAGGGGAGCGAGAAGCGGTCGGAAAGGGCCGGATAAAGCTGCCGGGCGAATCGGCCGGCCACGTGCATCGCCCCCAGGGAATGGGCGAACCGCGTGTGCTCGGCGGAGGGAAAGACGAATCGGGCGCTCTGGAGCTGATAGATCGACCGGAGGCGCTGGACCCAGGGATGATCGATCAGGTCCCGTTCGGTGTACCCCGAGGGATGGGCCGGGGTGTCCACGAAGGAGAGATAGCCGTGGACGGGATCTGAGACCAGGGAGATCCCGTCGTAAGGCAGGGATTCGGGGGAGTCGGGCATCGGAGAGATCTGTCCTTCGGATTTCGGATCCGGCAAAGCACGGTCATAAGCCGAGTTCTGTCGAGGGTGGCCATTACTCTGGGACCAGGGTTGCCCCTGGACTCTAGCGACCTTACCCGGAGGCGTGGGCCGGGCCGGCCTTCCGCATTGCTGCGAGCCTCCCTATTTGGTCTTGCACCGGGCGGGGTTTACCATGCCGTCTCCGTCGCCGGAGACGCGGTGAGCTCTTACCTCGCCTTTTCACCCTTACCGGACAAAGGTCCGGCGGTTTGTTTTCTGTGGCACTTTCCTTCCTGTCGCCAGGACTGGGTGTTACCCAGCGCCCTGCCCTGTGGTGCTCGGACTTTCCTCCCGGATTCCCGAAGGATTCCGGGCGGCCACCTGCCCGTCTTTGGTCCGGATCCGAATTCCGGAGGACGCCGTGCCGGTCCGGCCTAGTTTCCGGCCGGGAGTTCCTCCATGAAGAGCCATCGCTGGCAATGGAGGCAGGGAACGATTTTCTGCCGTTTTTTTACCTCGGTCAGGGTCCGGGGGGGGAGCGTCATGCGGCAGACCTCGCAGGTCCCGTTCGTGATGCGGGAGATGACCAGACCGTTTCTGTGGGACTGGCGAAGGCGGGTGTACTGCTGGAAAAGGGGGGCGGGGAATTGTTCCGTGAGGGCGGCCTTTTCCACTTCCAGACCGCGAATGCGTTCCGCCCTGTCGCTGTTTTCCTCAGCGGAAGCGGTCCGGAAGGCCTCCATCTCCTCACGCCGGCCGACGAATTCGGCTTCGCGCTCCTTCAGGGCCTTCTCGAGATTCTCCTGGGTCTCCATGATCCGGAGGATCTCCTCCTGAAGCCGTTCGACCTCGTCCCTTCTGAACTCCATCTCGGCCAGATAGGCCTGGATCTCGCGGGAATGCTTGAGTTCCTTGTTCTTCTTCTTGTTCTCGGAGATGATATGCTCGTTGGTCCGGAGTTCCTCCTCCCGGTCTCGGCGATCCCGCCCCAGGCGGAGGATCTCGTTCTTCTCGGACTCCATGGTCTGGGCGAGGTTTTCGAGAGCTTCTTCCTTTTTGCGGAGGGCTTCCCGGCTTGCCTCTATTTCCTGGTTGATGTGGGCCATTTCGCTGTCGATCGTCTGCAACCGATAAACCAGGGCCAGCGTATCCTGGACCGAAGGTCCCACGTCCAAGTGACCTATCCTTTCCATCTCGTTTTGTTATTATGGTGGGCCCACCAGGATTCGAACCTGGAACCAACCGGTTATGAGCCGGCAGCTCTGCCGTTGAGCTATAGGCCCCTGTTGTGAGTCGTTCCCCCTCCTACCAGTCCAGGAAACTCTTCAGGTGGTTGCTGCGGCTTGGATGGCGAAGCTTCCGGAGCGCCTTCGCCTCGATCTGCCGGATTCGCTCCCGCGTCACGTCGAAGTCCTGTCCCACCTCTTCCAGGGTGTGGTCGGTGGACTCTCCGATGCCGAAGCGGAGACGGATCACCTTTTCCTCGCGGTCCGTCAGGGAGGAGAGGGCCTGTCCGATCTTTTTCACCAGATCGTACCGGACCGCCGAGTCGATGGGGGAGATCGTTTTTTTGTCCTCGATGAAATCCCCCAGATGGCTATCTTCTTCCTCTCCGATCGGAGTTTCAAGAGAAATCGGTTCGCGGGCGATTTTCAGGACCCGGCGAACCTTGTCCACCGGCATCTGCATCTCTTTCGCCAGCTCCTCGGGGAGAGGCTCCCGTCCCAGTTCCTGGACGAGATGGCGGCTTGTCCGGATCAGCTTGTTGATGGTTTCGATCATGTGCACGGGGATCCGGATGGTCCGGGCCTGGTCGGCGATGGCGCGGGTGATGGCCTGGCGGATCCACCAGGTGGCGTAGGTCGAAAACTTGAATCCCCTCTTGTATTCGAACTTGTCCACCGCCTTCATGAGGCCGATGTTGCCTTCCTGGATGAGGTCCAGGAACTGAAGGCCCCGGTTGGTGTACCGCTTGGCGATGGAGACGACGAGCCGGAGGTTGGCCTTGATGAGTTCGGCCTTGGCCTCCCGGACCTTTTCCTCTCCGCGAAAAATCTGCTGGAGGCTTTCCTTGGCCTCGGAGGGAGAGAGGAGGGTCTCGACCTCGAGATGGGCGATCCGCTCATGGGCCTGGGCATACTGTTCGTAGAGCTCCTTTTTCTCGGGCTCGAAGGTCGGCTCCTCGGATCCGTCTCCCAGCCGGCGCTGGATTTCGTCCCGGGTGTGACCGATTTTACGGCGGGCATGCTCGAGCTGGCGCTCGGCCTCCTCGAACTGGCCGACCACGTCCCGGAGCTTCTCCACGAGGATGTCGATCTGCTTCTGCTGGAGATGCATCTCCAGGATCACCTCGACCACCTCGTGGCGGATCTTCCGGAGGCGGTCCCGGAGGGCCCGCTTCTTGGCCTGGTCCTTGAGGACCGACTTCATCTCCTGGGAAATCTCGTTCATCTTGAGGAACTGCTCCTCGATCCGGGAGGCCTGGGCGATGAAGGTCTCCGTGGCCTCGCGAAGAGCCGGAGACTTTCCTTCCTCCGTCTCCTCCTCCTCGTCCACGTCGATCACGTCCCGGATTCCGGTCACGCCGGTCTGGATCCGGTCGCGCAGCCCCAGGATGCTCTGGATGGAAAGAGGGATGCCGAAAAGGAAGGAGAAGACCTCGGTTTTCCCTTCCTCGATCCTCTGGGCGATCCGGATCTCGCCGTCGCGGGTGAGCAGGGGGACGGAGCCCATCTCCTTCAGGTAGAGTCTCACGGGATCGTCGGTCCGGACGGCCGCGGAGAGGGCCGCCTCCTGGGCCTCTTCCGCGTCTTCCTCGGATTCGAGTGCGAGGGTCTCGAGCTCCTCGTAGATTTCCTCTTCCTCGCCTTCGATCTCTCCGAATTCGCCTTGCTCCGACTCGTCTCCCACGATGTCGATGTTCATGTCGCCGAAGTAGGTGAGGATCGAGTCCATCTCCTCGGAGTCCACCGCCTCGGTTGGCAGCGCATGGTTGAGTTCGTCGTAAGTCAGATATCCGCGTTCCTTGCCCAGGTTGATCAGGTCCTTCATTTCGCTGATGCGTTCGTTCTTTGCCATTCAGTCTCCCTTATTACGCGTTTTGCATGTCCGCGCTCTTGTCTTTTGGCCAAAGCGGCGCGCGGCGGGCATTTTTTCGGGACAGGCGGCGAACTGCCGCGGTGATGTCGTCGAGGCGCACCTGCCTGGATCCCGGGTCCGAAGGCAGGTCATACCATTGGCTCCAGAGAAAAGAATCCTTCCTCAGAAGATCGTGGAGACCGTCGGAGGGCGATTTTTCCAGAGCCCAGAGGCCATCGAGAAGCTCCGCGAGTGAGGGATCGCCGATGAAGGAAAAGTCCTCGCGTCTCCAGAGGTCCTTCGGATGGGGGGCTCCCCCGTCCACCCAGAGCCGGGCGAGCTCGACGATTATGTTTCGCCAGGCCAGACCCCGGTTGTTCAGTCCCCCCGGAGCGACCTCGTCCGGCTTGCCCTTTCCCCGGCCGGGTTCGGAATCTCCCGTGAGAAGCTGCATCGCCAGGAGGTCCTTCATGGTTTCGAGGAGAATGGCCCCGCGTTCAAGGAGCTGTTCCTGGACCTCGAGGTCCGGGAAGGCCCGCACCATGGAGAGAAAGTCGGCGACCAGGGCGGCCTTCCCCTCGCCTCCCGGGGCTTTCCGGATGCGGTCGAGGGAGGCGGCGAGCCAGTCGAGGACGAAGTCCCCCATGGGAAGGGCGCCATCGAGGACCCTCCGGATGCCGGAGCCTCCCTCCCGGGCGACCCACTGGTCCGGATCCATGCCATCGGGCAGCCAGACGGCCCGAAACTGGAGGTCGGGATCCCAGAGGAAGCGCCCGATGATCCGCACCGCGGCATCCCGCCCCGCCCGGTCTCCGTCGAAGAGAAGGACGACCTCCCGGACGTGCTTCTTGAGGGTCGAGACATGGGCCGGACCGAGGGCGGTTCCGAGAGGAGCCACGACCCCGCCGATTCCCTCCTGGGAGAGGCGCATCACGTCGAAGTATCCTTCGACGACCAGGGCCCGTCCCTCCCGTCCGAGGCTCTCCGCGGCCTGGTCGAGGCCGAAGAGGATTTCCCGTTTCCGGAAGAAGGCCGATTCGGACGAGTTCATGTACTTCGGAAAACGCGAACCGTCCTCGATCAGGCGGCCTCCGAAGCCCGTCGGCGCTGCTCCGGTGCGCTCCCGGATCGGGATCATGACCCGGTTCCGAAAGAGATCCCCCATGCCGGAGGCGCCCTTCCGGACCATTCCGGCCTGTTCGAAAACGGAGGACAGCTCCTCCGGCGCCATGGGAAGCGCCTTTCCGCCTCCGGAGCAAGCGGCGGAAAGAACCGAGCCGGTTCCGGCCCACCCGAGTCCGAAGCGGTCAATGGTCTCTTCGGTCAGACCCCGGTCCTCCGAAAGGTAGCGACGCGCCTCCTGGCCGCCGGGAGAAACCAGTTCCCGTCGGTAGATTCGCTCGGCCAGAAGCATCGCCTGCCGGAAACGTTCGCGGCGGTCCCTCTCCTCCGCGGTCCCCCTTTCGGGAACAGGTATGCCGGCCTCGGCCGAGAGAAGCCGTACCGCCTCGCCGAATGACTTGTGCTCAAGTTTTTCGACCAGGCGAAAGACATCTCCTCCGGCGTGGCACCCGAAGCAGTAATAGAGCTGTTTGTCTGGATCGATTTGAAATGAGGGAGATTTTTCGTCGTGGAACGGGCACAGGCCCACCCATTTTTGTCCGCGTTTCCTGAGGTTGACGTAGCGCGAAGCAATCTCTGCCAGATCGGTTGCTCGCCGGACCGATTCAACCCACTCATCCGCCATTGTGCGATCCGATCGATTGGGGCCGGCGTACGAGAGATCCCGTTCCGTCCGGCCCACCGGGGGAGATCATTTTCAGGATCCCAGCGCCGCCTTGACCTTCTGGCTGACGACCCGGTTGTCAGCCCGGCCCTTCGTCCGGGGAGTGAGCCATTGCATGACCGCCCCCATTCCCCTGGGACCGGAGGCACCGGTCTCTCTCACGGCCTCTGAAACGAGCCGGTCGATGTCGGAGTCGGAGAGCGGTTCGGGAAGATAGGAGGAGAGAATGGTCTTTTCGGCCCGTTCCTTCTCCGCGAGATCCGGCCGGCCGCCCTTTTCGAATCCCTCGATGGATTCCTCCATCTTCCGGATCATGGAGGCGATGGTCTCGACAATTTCCTCGTCGGTCAGGACGGATCCCTTTCCCTTCTCGATCTCCCGGTTCTTGACCTGCGCCATAAGGAGGCGGAGAACGGAAAGGCGGGCGGAGTCCCGGGCGCGCATACTCTCTTTCTGGTGTTCGAGAATCTGTTCGCGAAGTCCCACGGCGTATGGCCTTTCCCTGCGTGAATCCTGACGGCCGCCGCTTAGCGAACGGCCAGACGGGCCCTCTTCAGGGCTTTCTTCCGTGCGGCCAGAGCCTTCTTCTTTCGGCGGACGGAGGGCTTTTCGTAATGCTCCCTTTTCTTGACGTCCGAGAGGATGCCCGCTTTTTCGCACTGCTTCTTGAAGCGCTTGAGGGCGCTCTCAAAGGATTCGTTTTCCTTGACCCGTACACCTGTCATAAATCAAGCTCCTCTGTTTGTTTTGATAAACCAAGACTGTTCATTGTATCCTGAATCGGCCATTTTGTCAAAGAATTCTACCCGGGCGGCCAGCCCATGGGACGGCCCGCCAAAAGATGCAGATGGAGGTGTCCGACCGTCTGGCCGCCGTCGGAGCCCGTGTTGATCACCAGACGGTGGCCTGTCCGGTCGATATTCTTCTCTTTCGCGAAGGCCAGCGCAAGGGCGAAGAGGTCGGCGAGCTCCGCATCCGCGTCGGCTTCCGCCATGAACTCCCCGATGTCGGCGGCGTGACGGGCAGGAATGACGAGCGCGTGGAGGGGGGCCTGGGGCGCGATGTCGGCGATGATCAGGGATCGTTCGGAGCGGCCGAGGACGGTCGCGGGGATTTCGCCGCGGAGAATGCGGCAGAAGAGACATCCGGGATGGGCCTTGCTCATGGGGACTCCTTCGTGTTCTGGTTTTTTTTCGCGCGGTCCCGCTTCTCGGCGAGCCCCCCCTTTCCGGTCCGGTTTTCCAGCTCTTCCATGACGGCGTCCCAGCCGGTTCCGGTTCGCTCCATGGTGACCAGGAGGTGGAAGAGGAGGTCGGCCATTTCGGAGCGGATGGCCGGGGGGTTTTCCTCGTAGACGGCCGCGAGAATTTCCCCCGATTCCTCGACCAGCTTCTTGAGAAGGGCGCTTCTGGGGCCGGAGAGAAGGCGGGCGACATAGGAGGTATCCGGACTTTCCGTGCGCCGCGCCCGGATGACGGCCGCGAGTCGGTCGAGGGTTTCGAAGGAGGGACCCGGTCCCTCCCGGCGAAAGAGGACCCGCCCGTCGAAGCAGCTCTCGGTACCGGTGTGGCAGGTCGGTCCCTCCGGACGGGCCAGGACCAGGAGCGCATCGGCGTCGCAGTCCCAGCGGAGCTCCCGGAGCTCGAGAAAGTGTCCGGAACTTTCTCCCTTCGTCCAGAGCCGACCCTTCGATCGGCTGAAAAATGTGACGCGTCCCGTGCGGAGCGTCTGACCGAGAGCCTCGCGATTCATGTAACCGAGCATGAGGACCTTGCCGGTGGAGGCGTTCTGGACGACGGCCGGGACGAGTGTCCGGTCGTCGGGAAACAGATCCGGTATCGGAGTATCGGCGCTCATGGGTGGTCCTCCGGGAGGTCGGGGAGGGGGGGCCTCACCGGCGCTCCCGCGTTGTAAAGGGTCCGGCGGAGATCCCGGAGATCGACGGTCCCGAAATGGAAGAGGCTCGCCGCAAGGGCCGCATCGGCCCCGGCTTCGAAGGCCTTCCGGAAATCGTCCATCGTTCCCGCCCCTCCGGAAGCGATCAGGGGGACCTCCGCCGCCCGGCTTACCGCCTCGATGAGGGCCAGGTCGTAGCCCTCTCCCGTCCCGTCCCGGTCCATGGATGTGAGCAGGATCTCTCCGGCACCGGCCCGGACCCCCTCCACGATCCATTCGATGGCATCCCGGCTGGTGGGGCGGGTGCCGCCGTGGGAGTAGACGCGCCAGGATCCTCCCTCGCGCTTCACGTCGACCGCCAGGACGATGCACTGGGAGCCGAAGCGGAGGGCCCCCTCCGTCAGGAGGGACGGGTTGGCCAGAGCCGCCGAATTGAGTGAGACCTTGTCGGCCCCGCTGTTTAAGGCGCGCCGGATTTCCTCCACCGAGCGGATTCCCCCGCCGACGGTCAGGGGAAGGAAGACGCGGCTGGCGGCCATTCTCGTCTGCCGGGAATTTCTTCC
>DAIBSV010000081.1 GCA_027415455.1 Nitrospirota bacterium
TAAAACATTTTAAATATATTATAATGACATGTTTTCTTTTTATGTCGATTACTTAAAAACAATTAATCCTGACTCTTTATTTTTTCGATAGAAATAGTGGATAATGAATTTGCATAAACCAGATATCGAATTGAAATCATCAGATTTATCGTTCGGTCCAGGGCTTATTTGGAGCAAACGGCCCTGTTCCCGTTCGCCCAATTTGCGTCGTCCGGACTGGAGAAACCGCTTCTTCTCTCCTACACCGAGAAGGAACATGAAACCGGGAGGATGGCCCGTCATGAGGAGGACCGGGGAAGGAACCATGGCGAATCCCGTATGCCCGACTCCGGAGTCTGGAAACATTCTTGCGCAAGCAAGCAAGCAAGCAAGCAAGCAAGCAAGCCGAACGGGGGCCTCTTTCGGTGACGCGATCCGGCATTTTGCGTTCCCGTTCTCCGGTCCCCCTTCGTCGCCTCCTCTTTTTTCCCTTTTCCCCCTCCTTTGGGACGACGGTCCGGATCTCCCGACATCTTGGCTCCCTTCCCGAATTTTTGGCTAGCCGTTCTTCCCCCTTTTCTCCTGTAGACGAACCGAGTCCAGCATCCCCAGGATCCTGCGGAAAGCGCCCGGGAGGATTCCATGCCATCTCATGAATCGCCGAACTCCGAGGTTTCCGCTTCATCAGACCGCCCCTTCGACACGCCGCTCTGGAAGAGCCTTCACCGGACGACCCTTGTTTTTCTCGAGGAGATGATGGACCAGCTCGACCGTTGGACCTATGAAAAACGCTTCCACTCCTACCGGGTGTGCTCCCTGTCCGCGGAGCTGGGGCGCCGGATGGATCTTCCACCCGACCGCACGATGACCCTGAAGGCCGGGGCCCTCCTCCACGACATCGGGAAGATCCACCTTTCCCAGGACATTCTGACCAAGCCCGGACGCCTCCTTCCCGAGGAATGGGAGGTCATGCGTCAGCATCCCGCCCTGGGAATGGAGCTTCTCTCGCGGATCCCCAGCCTGTCGTTTGCGAAAACGATCGTTCGCCAGCACCACGAACGCTGGAACGGAAGCGGCTATCCTGACCGTCTGGCGGGAGAGGCGATCCTCCTGGAGTCCCGGATCTTCGGCGTGGTCGACAGCTACGACGCCATGATCTCCCTGCGATCCTACAACCATCCGAGGTCCCACGAGGAGGCTTGCGAAAGGATCCGGGAAAACGCCGGCCGTCTCTACGACCCGGAGGTTGTCCGGGAGTTTCTCTCACTTCCGGAGGACTTCTTCCGGAGGATCGCCGGCGCCAGGGACTACACGGACTTTATCGAGGACCTGTTCAGCCCCGACGACTACCTGCCTCTGATGATCACCTTTGCGGAAACCGGGATGGACGGGAGCCCGGGATGAGAAGGGCATGGGACCCCGCAAGCGGCTTGCGACCCCTGAATCGGGGGCACGCGTCCTCCGGGCGGTCTTCCTTCTCCTTTGGTGAGGGTTTGTGGGAACCACCCTGTTTCTGGGGCGGGATCTCTCGGCGACGGAGCGGGCGAGGAGCGCCCTCAACCAGATCGGCCTTGCGATCGCGGCCTTGCCCGCCCCGTCCACGAACAGAACTTTCATGGGCCGTCTCAATGATCTGTCCATTCGGGTCGACGCCTGGTCGCTCTGTCGGACCGGGACTTGATGAAACGGACAGGAGAAAGGTTTCGGTCGGTCCTCGTACGGATGAAGGGCATGGAGAGAGCCCTGGCCGCTTCCTCGTCCTTGCCAGACAGGGTGCGGGCTGGCCGGACGCTGGCCTGCATTCTCGACCGGGCCCTGTCCCGGGATGTCCTTCCGGCCCAGGCCAGGCTGCGCCGCCGGGGACACCGGCTCCTTGCCGACTTTATCGGAGAGATCGTCCTGGCCCTCCTCTTTCTTCTCTATGCGGGGGGCCGGCTTCTTTTCCGGAACCGTCCGGACGGACGCATGCTGCGCCATGGTTTGTCGAGCCAGGCCCCGGTCTCCGGATCGGAAAAGAGCGACGGACGCGCGGTCCGGCCCGAACCGGGAGAGGGCCCGTGACCGCCGGGAATCCCGTTACGCCGGCCCCGAAAAATGCCGACAAGTCTTGATGAGGGATTAAGGAACCGGTCCAGCCGGCCCGTCCGCGGAACCCTTTCAGGGGGAAATCCATGAAAAAGCTCATCAGGAAAACCGTCCTTGTCGTCATTGTGATGCTCGCCCTCAACATCGGGACCGGGCTGTGGCTCCAGCACCAGGTGACTCTCTCCCTCGAGACCGAATCGGCGCTCCAGGGCGTGGCGGTGGATCTCGCGCTCATGATGGCCTCCGAGGCCCGCATGGAACGCTCCATGACAGAACTCGGGGAGGACCCGAAGGCCAATCTTCGGACCTCCATGGCCCAGGTGATCCAGATGAAGGCCCTGTCGCACGTCCAGATGGGAAGCCTCCGGACCGACGCCCAGAAGGCCTGGGGATGTCAGGCCCCGCTCAAAAATCTCGTCCGGGACAGGAACGCGGCCCACTCCACCTCGCTTCAGATCGTGAACCTGGTCAAAAACCACCATGAAAACCTGGCGCCGTTGCTGTGGACGAAGATCGCGCCCCCCGCTTTTTCCCATTACGTCACCGAAACCCGGCTCCTCTTCGCCCACATCTCCCGGCAGGTCGAGAAGATCGACAAAAGCGTCGTCCACCGGAGGAACCTCCAGAACTGGGTCCAGATCGTGACGCTGTTCGCCTGGGCCGTCGTCCTGTCCTTGGACTTCAAGTCCCTGTCGAAGATGGCCCGGCGGCTGGGAGTGACCGTGGAAACAGTCCACCGACCGGATACTGGAGGCGGTGAATCAGCTCGCCGCGGTCATGGAAGCCCGCAACCGGGACGTCTCCTCCGCCGTGCCGGAGGTCGACCACCTCCGGGAGATCGTCCGGACGCTGTCGGCCCTGACCTCCTCGTTCCGGGTCGAAGAGCAACTTCCCACCATTTCCTGAAAGATGGGCAGGAATCCTTTCAAACGTTTTTCCTGGAACTTTCCGGCGCCCTTCTGAAACGTCCCGGCGCATGGGAGGTTCACCAGGGGGCCATCGACCCCCTCTAGACCCGAATCCAGATGAGCGCGCCCCTCACATCGGAAGGTCGCTCCCTCTTCCGCGGATACAAGATCCAGGGGTCGCCATCCTCTCGGACATGAAACGTCACGATCCGACCTCCTCCTCGGAGAATGCCGACCCTCCGGTCCCTGACCGAGCTTTTCTCCTACGCTTCTCTCCGGACGCCCAGTGGGAAGAATGCGCGATGGGCCCCTCCGGCGGCACATTCCTATGGCCCTCGCTTCCCGCATGTATCTGACACAGAGTTTCGCCCGCCGGACCGGAGCCCCCAACGGGCGAACGAACGGCAGGAGCCCCTCGTTCGCCGCCGTAGAATGGCCTGATCCTCCGTCAGAAGGTCGCTCACCCCCACCCCGAGGCCCGGTTAGCATTCTTCTCCGGATTTTTCAACCGCATGCGCCTCCTGGCCCTCCGGGAAAAGAATTTTTCTATCCGACCGGAGAGCGAAGGCCTCCTGCGGTCTCTATCTATACCCTGGCGATGGAAAAAACCATTGCGGACCGTGTCATCGAGGTTCTCCTGAAGCTCTCCCTGATTGACCCGGTTCAATATATTGAGGTCGTCGATCTCTTCCGCTGGTATTGGGGCGACTGTTTCGACCTTCTTCTCCCGGACCATCGATCTGAAAGAGGAACGTCCTGAAAGCTCCATCCCTGCCGGAGCGATTTGTCCACAAATCGCCGTAAGACCCGTTCTTGGGGGAGGAGATATAAGTCATGACCTGTGCTAGAATAAAGCCATGAGAAAGACATTCAAATATCGACTCTGCCCGACGAAACAACAGAAGACGACGCTGAGCAAGACACCGGACTCCTGCCGGAACTTCTATAACCATTTTCTGCTCGAGCGGATCTGGCCTACAAATACCACGGGATCACCCTGTCCGGGTTCGACCCCATCAACGAAACCCGGTTCCCAGGGCCCGCTGTCCGGAGTTCTGTCTCGTGCATTCCCGTATTTTGCAGGATGTGGCGCGGAAGGTGGACAAGGCGTTGCCGGGGTTCTTTCTCATCCACTCTACCGCAAGTGCGGACCGCCCCATCGGGTGATCAGTGAATGACCTTCCGGACGGCTTCGGGCAGGAATCGCCTCGCCCTCCCGGCATGGCATCCCGTCTGAGATGTCGGGCGAGGCGACCTAGGGCTCTTCCGGAGGTGCCGGGATGCTGAGCCATCGGCCTCTCCCGGGAGCCCTCTTCGAGTCGCCTCTCTTTCCCGCGCGGGAGATGAAACTCTTCCAGCGCCATGCCGGTCCCGTCCTCGCCTTTTTCCATCCGACCCGGGGACTTCTGTTTTTTTCCCTCGCCCTTCGGCGGATCTGGCCGGAGGCCCGTTTTTCCGCACCTCTTTCCGACCTTATGGAACTCACTGAGGCGGATGTCTCTCCCCCGGAACGGCACCATCTTGCCGCGTTCTGGGAGGAGGTCGGGAACGGGACCTCCCCGAAGCGCGCCGGACGCTTTGTCCTTGCGCCGGGACGGATCCTCGGCACGAACACGCTGGGGATGGTCTTTTTCATGTTTCCGGCGGGCCGTCTTCTGGTCGTTCTGGCCGGAGAAGCGCCGAAAACGGTGCAAAAGGATCTGGAGGAGATCGTCCGCCTGAATCCCTGGGACCTGACGAGCCGGCTGTCCGCCTGGGTCCGGGACTCCGAACTCGAATGCCTGGTGGGACACGTTCTGGAGAACGTCCCCGAGGAGTACCGGGAGGCTGTCACATTCCGGCGGATTGTCGCGGATCCGGACCGGAGTCTGGGGACCCCATTCCGACGGTTGTCCTACCGGTTTCTGAAGGACCGATGGAGCCGAGAGATTTCTCCGGAGACGAGGCCGCCCGTTCGGGAGGAGGGCCGCGCCCGCCATTACGGGGTTTTGGATGAAGGGACGGTCCGGCTCCACTTCACCGTTTTTGTGGGCGGCATCCTGCCTCTGGGCGTGGCCGCTTTTCCCGCCGCCTTTATGGACGCCGAGCGTCTCGTCCGCTTCCAGCGGTTTCTCCACGGGATCTCGAACGAACTGGCCGACAAGGGACGGACCCTCGTCTCCGGCCTCTTCGATTTTTGCCGCCACTGGACGGGGGCGGGATTCGCCCTGGACTCCCTCGAAGAGATTTCGCTCCTGATCGATCCCGAAAAGGGCCGCGAGCTGATCTTTCTTCCCTTCTGGGCCGATTCCTCGAAAATTGCAGAGGTGCGGGAGGTGCTCGACGGGGTCCGGTACACGACGGATCTGCTCTTCGTCGATCTTAAAAAAGGCCTGGGAGGACTTCTTCTCCGGAACACGGACAGAAAGACGGCGGAGACCCTGGTTGCGGAAAAGTTCCGCCAGCGCCTTCCGGTTCCGGTTGGCGACCCCCTCCCGGTGGGGGAGTTTCTCGAAAACCGCTAGAGTCGACCATGAGATCGGGCTTTGAAAGGGAAAGCCATTCGTAAGAGAAAAAATTGTCCGCCGTTGCGACCTGTGCGGCCTCTGGGCGACCGAGGTCGCGATCGTGCACGGAGAGATCCTTTGTTCCGCCTGTTTCGAAGCTGTCAAAAAGGTTGCCGATAAACATCCGGACAGTCCGCACAAACCCGAAGAAGAACTTTCTTCGGACAATCATTCTTCCTCGCCTCCTCCGGAACGGGAGTAGTTTTTTCCTGGAGGACGGTCCAGGATCCTCTGGCCGGTGTTGCCAAATGGCATTCGACCGGAGAGGGCGTCCGTCCGAAACGCCACGGAATCGCCGGGTTCGGTATCCCCATCGTTTTGGCGATGGGGCGCGCTTTATCACATTTTTCGACAGGAGATTGAAGGAGCATGCAGGAGAGGCTGGAGATCTTTCCCTGGAACGACTATCTGACCACCGGCATCCCCGACATCGACGCGCAGCACAGGCGCCTGGTCGCTCTTCTGAACGCCCTGGCCAACGCGCTCGCCGATTCGGAGGGGGAGCTGGCCTTTCCTTCCGTCTACAGGGAGCTGGAGGACTATGTCGTCTATCATTTTCAAACCGAAGAGGCGCTTTGGCACCGTTCTTTCCCCGATACTCCCTGGGAAGCGGCCCACAGGAAGGAACACGAGACCTTCATCCGGGATCTCCACCGGATCGGTCGGGAGTCGAACACCGGGTCCCTCCGGACGACTCTCGAAAAAACCCTGGTTTTCCTGACCCACTGGCTCGTCTTCCATATCCTGGAGGCCGACAAACGCGCGGCCATCTTCGTCAGGGCGATCGGGACGGAACCTTCCCTGGAGGCGGCCCGGGAAAAGGCGGAGCAGGAGATGACCGACATGTCGTCTTTTCTCCTGGAGTCGGTCCTCGGAGTGACCGACCATCTTGTCCGGACGACCTTTTCGTTGAAACGGGAGACACTGGAGCGAAAGAAAAAAGAGGAGGAGGCAAGGATCCTGGCCTCGAGAAACAGGGTTCTGATGGATCATTTTCCGGAAGGTCTCTGCGTCCTCTCTCCGGAAGGACAGATTCTCGAGGCCAACGACGCCTTTTGCGTCCAGTTGGGATACACTCTCAAGGAAATACTGTCCCTCTCCCTCTTCGACGTCGATGCGCGACACACTTCCGACGAAATAAGGGACATTCTCAAGGAATACCTTCACGGCAGCGGGCAGTTCGAATCCGTCCACCGCCGGAAGGACGGAACGCTTCTCGATGTCGAGGTTGTCGCCTCCGGGGGCGAAGGGGGCGGAATCCGAAGCCTGTTGTGTCTTTGCCGGGACATTACCGGAAGGAAAAAGGCCGAGGAGGCCGTTCGCTCCCTGGCCTTCCATGATCAGCTGACCCAGCTTCCGAACCGCAGGCTCCTCGACGACCGCCTTCGTCAGGCCTTGCTCCATTGTCGGCGATCAGACAGCCTTGGAGCCCTGATGTTTGTCGATCTCGACAATTTCAAGCCCATAAACGACCGGTACGGCCATCATGAGGGCGATCTCGTCCTGATCGAGACGGCCAGGCGTATCAGGGGATGCGTCCGGGATCTCGATACGATCGGACGGCTCGGTGGCGACGAATTCCTTGTCATTTTGACCGACCTCGCTCCCGATCGATCCAGGGCGCTGGAGAATGTATTCATGATCGCCGACAAAATAAGGACTGCCCTGGCCGCTCCCTACACCATTCTGATCCACGACCAGGAGATCGCCCCCGTCTTCGTCGAAGCCCACTGCTCCGCAAGCATCGGGGCCGTTCTCATCGACGGAGACGGTCACGGGGAGCCGGAGGCGCTGATACGACTGGCGGACCGGGCCATGTACCGGGCAAAAGAGACCGGCCGGAACCGGGCCTGTGTTCACGAGGATGGATGCGTTCCAAATTGACGCAAATCCGATGGATTTTAGTTGCCGGTCCGATCCTTCGAAATGAAAATATCGTTATCCTGAAGCTTGATCGGGGGATTGCCCCCTGTAGAATCTTCCGAAAGAAAAAATATTGGTCCATCAACCTGTTCAAGGGGGAGGTCCCTTGGCCAAATCCGATCTTTTCCGGCGCCTTTCCCGACAATTTCCCGGGATCGCCCTCCCCGAGTCAAGGAAATGCTCGATTTTTCCTTGCTGCCATGAAGAAAGGCCTGCATTCCGGGATACCGTCGAGCTCCGGAACTTCGGAGTCCTCCGGGTCCGGGACAGAAAAAGAAGAAAGGCCCGGAACCCGAGGAGGGGCGGGAATGTCGACCTTCCGCCCAAAAAAAGTGGTTTCTTTCAAGCAGGGCCGGATTCTGAAAGGGAGAGGATCGAATCATGAGCGAGAAAACCGTCCATCGATGCGACCGTTGCGGAATCTGGACGACCTAGGTCGCGCACTATCACGGAAAGATCCTCTGCTCCGCCTGTCTCGCCGATGACATGAAGGGGGCCGGCGGAACGCGGAGCGATTCCCGGAATCCGGAAGACGCTTCTTCGTCGAAGCCTTCGGAACAGGATTAGTCTTTGCGGATAGCCAGCCGCCAACTCGAAGTTAAGAGGCTTGAGAGCAAGAAGCCTGTGCCAAGACGTCGGGGAATTGTCGGAAGCTGGGAAAGATGAGCGGAAGGGGCGGACATCAGCCCCGAAAAGTTTCATTGCATGGGAGAAGGGAGATGTTCTGCACGACGACTACCTCGATTTTTCGCTCTCACTCGGAGTTCCGGTCGAGATTGAAAAGAAAGGCCATCTCTGGAAGGTGGCAGACGTTCTCTCCAGGACAGGTGCCTCAACGACAGTCCGGAATTTACGCCCTCCGACTTTGCCCGGACTTTTGGCAGCGAGCCGATCGGGGTCTATATCGTCCGGCTTTCTCCGGAAACGTCCGTCACGCTGGAGAATTTCGGAAAAAGAGAATGGTCGTCACAAGAGAGGATTCCCAAGAGAGGGACGCAAATCCCAACCGTAAAGGGAGACAAAATGTCTCAATTGATCGGTATCGTCGGAAGTCAGGAAAAAGATCCGGAAGGAAAAGACGTCAGTCTGGAAAAATACCGGTTGATCGGGATTGTCGAAGTTTTTTGCAAGAGATCTCTTTATGCCGATTTTTCCTCCGGGATTGGAGTCCCGGATCGTGATCAAAAAAGGCCCGGTCGTCTGGAAAGGGGAGATGGCCGGATTTCTCCTTGGGATCCTGAATCCCGGATTTTCCGAAAAAACGCCGTAAAGCTCCGGCGTATAGGCCGGAGGTAGAAGGCGTGCTTTGTGTTATCACACACTCTATGAACACTCTCCCTCTCACAAAGACTCTGAAGATTCCGTTCCTGAATTTGAACAACGTAAAAGCCGAAGAGTTTCTTCGTCTATCCGAGGAGAACTGTCGTCTGGCGAAC
>DAIBSV010000082.1 GCA_027415455.1 Nitrospirota bacterium
ATCCACCCCAAAAGTGACGGCCGTCACAGTACGGAATCAAACATTTCTTTTTATATCAATATATTAGTGCCAAATAATATTTTTATTGACCTCAGACAAGTCTGATTCTATACTGAACCTGTCAATCGTTCCTGCCATCGAATCAGTATCGAAACAAACTTTCGCGGGGCCATGCACCCCGCCGGAAGCGTCGGAGTCCGGTCGGACTCACGGCTCGATGGAGGTTCGGACAGTTTTTTTCCACGGCGTCCGCATCATGACAGACGACAGAAACTGGCCGGCTCGGGAATGGATCAGCCATCCTCATCAGGAGGTTGCGCATTGAACTGGATGATTCATCAATCCGTGGCATGGTGCCTGAGTGCCCATCTTCTCTCTCCAACTGTCCCCTATTCGCACCTCATCACGCAAATTTCCTGCAGCCATCATATCGATCCCGTTCTTGTGGCGGGAATCGTCGCGCAGGAATCGCGCTTCGACCCACGTAAAAGTCGCGTGGAGGATCGCATTCACGATGTCTCGCTGGGTCTGATGCAGATAACAACACGAACCGCTCGCTGGATGGGGCTTCGCGGCTCGATCAAACAGCTCTATGAACCAGCCGTCAACCTGACCTACGGAGTCCGGTACCTGGCCTGGCTGCTCCAGAAACATCCTTATGGAGCCGATGCCGTGGCCGCCTACAATGCCGGAAAAGCCAGATGGCGCCATGGGGGATATGTCAACAGCCGAGGCTCGCACACCGTCGAACACTATGTGGTCCGGGTCGTCAGCTGGGCACGGCGCTTCCGGCTTCAGTCCCAACGCGAGGAACGGGAAATGGTCGCCCTCGAAAAACGTCGGGGCAAAGGGACACTAGTGTCCCACGACAACCGGCTTCTGGCTTGGCTTGACAGGGCTCCCGGCACCCTTTATCCGGATATTGGGCGATTGCCGAACTAGGTGTCGGTTCCGGTAGTTGAAGTAATGTTCCGCATTGACGATGACATCGTCGGCCCTGCCTGCAAGCTTTTTGTGCTGCAGAGACTTGTACAGGAGTGTCACGCCAGCTAGGACCACAAGACCGCCGATGGTCAGAGCAATCGCCCCCCTGACCGGATGGCGGATTCCAAGCCCGAGGGAGAGCGACACTCCTCCCAGCGCAATCACGATGGTCGACAGAAGAACGAGAACCAGAAGTGTCAAGGGACGACTCCTTTTGATCGGCGTGGCCTGGGACGGGGGATCCTCAGACATTCCCCCTTCCGGATTGATACACGGCTTAGGATAGACCGAATTTTTCAAAAGGGCAACGTGTTTCCGGGCGCAGCTGGCTGTGCCGCCTCTCACACGGAACACTCTCCCTTGCCTTTGCAGTGCCCCCTTCCCGTTTTGCCGATTTTTCCGGACTTTTCCCGATACATTATCCTGTGCTATCCTCGAAAAAACTTGTTCCTTTTCCTTGGAGAAGGGAACATCCTCTTCTGATAAAGCCACGCAAGGAGGGACCCATGGACTTGAGAAAGACCTTTCCCAGAAGCCCGGTCGACAGGCTGCACGGCATCGACCATCTCAAGAGAATCATCGACAAGGCCCGGGCCCATAATGCCGGGACCCTCGGAGAATACACCTACAATTGCCCTCTCGACCAGGTCTTCCTGAAACACATCGGGATTTCCGCGGAGGACTTCGCTCGTCTCGTCCAGACTCATTCCTCGGATGAAACCATTTATGCCGAACTCTGGAAGAGATTTCCCAAAGCCCTTTCTCCCGAGGGGGTCGATGCCTTTAACGTCGCCTATGAATCGGCCGGACCCGACACTCCCGAAAAAAAGGCCTGGTTCAACTCCGTCCTCAAAGCCCTTGACCCTCTTCGGACAGACATCACCACCTGGGTCCGGCTCCTTGATCTTGAGGAAAAGCGCCCTGTCCCCCACCTTAAGTAAGCGGGAGGACTCTTTTTCGTCCCCCGACAATCCGGTCGGCCGGGGTCCATTCACTCTGCATCCTAACTCAAGGGAGCCTGCCCATGACTCATCGTTTCCCGCGTCAAGTGCTACTTGGTTCTCTCCTCGTTTTCTGGCTCGCCCTCCCGATCACCCTCATTTCATCCCAGAACGCCTCTGCCGATACCGCCAATCCTTCGGGGTCTTCGCTCAAACTAAGTCTTCTCCCCCAGGTCCACCACTTCAAAAACGGGTTGACTCTCGTCACCGTCAATGATCCCTACAGCCCGACACTGACCTTCCAGATCTGGTACAGGGTCGGGTCCAGGAACGAACACAGGGGGCGGACCGGAATCTCTCACTTCAACGAACACATGATGTTTACTGGGACAAAAAAGTTTCCCCACGGGAAGCTCGACACCCTCATCAATGGCGTAGGGGGTCAGCTCAATGCCTTCACCGACTATGACTTCACAGCCTATTTCGAGAATGTGGCCCCGGACAAGATCGACCTTCCGCTGGCCATCGAGTCGGACCGAATGACCCATCTTCTTCTCTCCCCGGATCAGGTGGAACGGGAACGCAACATCGTCCTCGAAGAACGCCGGAACGACTATGACGACCCGACCCAGAAGCTTGTCGAAAAAGTCTATTCCACGGCCTACGCGGTCCACCCCTACCACAATCCCGTCATCGGGTGGGAAAAGGATATCCAGCACACCACCCGCAAGGATATCCTGAACTACTACCGGGCCCATTACATGCCGAACAATGCGACGATTGTCGTCGTCGGACCGGTCGACGATCGGACTCTTGTCAAAAAGGTCCGCACCTATTTCGGAGGCATTCCCCGAGGACACCTCGCCAAGTCCCGGATCCCCGCCGAACCAGCCCAGCACCACCTCCGTATGACCGTCGTCAGGAAACCCGCCATGCTCCCCATCACCATGATGGCCTTTCACGCTCCCAATTTCAGGAGCCGGGATGCCATGGCGCTCGTGGTTCTCGCCCAGGTTCTCTCGGGTGGGCGCACCTCTCTTCTGTATCAGGACATGATCTATCACCATCCTGTGGCGGTGGATGCCGAGGGCTCCTATGACCCGTTGACCCACGACCCGGGGCTTTTCTATTTTTACGCCCAGGGACTGCCGAAGACGTCTCCCCCGCTTCTCAGGAAAAGGCTTGACGCCGTCATCCGGAAAGTCAGGCAGACACGGGTCCCCGCGGACCTTCTCGAATCGGCCAAGAAGCAAATCCTGACCCAGTTCGTCATGAACCAGGAGTCGGCCTTTGGAATGGGGATGCTTCTCGGGATGATGTCCGCCGACAGGGTTCCCATGACCTATCTCACGGATTATGTCCGGAAGATTCAGAGCGTGACTGCCGACGACCTTCTTCGTGTCGCCCGGAAGTATCTCCGGAGCTCAAACGAGACGGTCGGGTACCTGTTTCCGACCGGACCCGTTCGGCATCCCTCCTTTTCTCGCCCTGGCCGGATCGTCCGATAGGATTTGAACGGACCCCTGAACGGACATTGACCCGGGAATCCCACGGGTGGGATTCCCTACGACAGGAGAACCACATGGCCCCACTGAAATCGCTTCCCACCACCAGAGTGCTCGCGGGACTTCTTTTTCCATCCCTCATTTTTCTCTCCGCGTGCGCCCATGCCCCCGCATCCGCTCCTTCCGCCGGAACAGAAAATAAAAAGCCCTCCCAGGCCTTAGAATCCGTTTCGCAGTATCCCGTTCCTGCGATGCACACGTCCATTTATGCCACCACGCTTGCCAATGGACTCACGGTCTATGTGGTCCCCCGTCCCGACCTTCCCCTGATTTCCTTCCGCATCGGGATTCGGGCCGGATCCGCCGAAGACCCGGCCGGAAAAGGCGGGACTGCGGCTCTTGCGGCGAGCCTGTTGGGGAAAGGCACCAGGAATCATGACGCTCCCGCCATCTTCCGGATCGTCGACGGGACAGGCGGCTCCCTGGAAGCCTCCGCAGGGCGCGATTTCACGACCGTCTCGGGAGACAGCCTCTCCACGGAGACCCCCACGCTTCTCTCCCTCGCCTCGGAAATGGTTGCAAGCCCGACATTCCCTCAACGGGAGTTCGACGTAAAGAAAGCGAGCACCATCGCTTCCCTGATCGATGCCGAGAGCCACCCGGGGCCGAAGGGAACCGACCTTTTCTACCGCCTGCTCTTCGGCCATGGGCCTTATGGCCATCCTCCCGCGGGAACATCCGGATCCCTCAAGGGGATTACCCGCAGCGACCTGGCGGAATTCGTGGCGGCCCGCTATCGTCCCGACCGCTCCGTTCTGATTCTGGCCGGGAACATTTCCCCCAGGGAAGGACTGGATTTGGCCCGGCGCTATTTCGGAAGTTGGGCCCCTCAACCCGTCTCTTCTCCCGCCCCGCACACCCGGGTGGCGATGACCTCTCCCAAAACAGGGATCTTTCTCGTCGACAAACCGGAACTGCGGCAATCCACTGTTTTCTACGGAACCCCCGGCATTGCCCGTCAGGATCCCTCGTTCTATAACGCCCTCGTCTTCAATATGGTTCTCGGAGCCACCAACACCTCCACCCTGAACCGGGTCATCCGGCAAAAGATGGGGCTGGTCTACTACATCCACACGGGGCTCGACGCCGAACGGCATCCCGGTCCCTTTCTCGTCAACTTTCAGACCCATGCTCCAAATACCAAGAAAGTCCTCACGGCGATGGACAAGGTTCTCGCCGAGGCAGCCAATTCCCCCCCCTCTCCGGAAAAGGTGAAGGCGGTCAAGGACCAGCTGGTGGGAGGCTTCCCATTCCTGATGAACACCACCTCAAAGCTTGCCTCCCTTCTGCTCGTCGTCTGGAGCGACAACCTTGGGCTGACCTATTTCACCGATTATCCGGACCAGGTGAGCCGGGTCACTCCCGAATCGGCTCTGGCCGCCGGTCAGCACCTTCTTCGCGACAAGCCCTTCGTGACCGTCATTGTCGGACCACGCAAAACCCTGGAAAAGGCGGGAATCAAGGGTCAGTCTCCCCCTGCCTCATTCTGATCCAACCGGGGAGGGTCCTTTTGCGGGCCCTCCCCTCTCATCACAGCCCCATACCCACACAAAAACCCCGGGTGGGGTCATCAAGACATTTATACCCAAAAACATGGCGAGAAGGGGGTCTCCCAGGAGGGATTCTCGCGCCTATGGGCGAACTCGGGCGGGTTTCTGGATGGAAACGGCAAGGAGCGGTGCAGGAAGTCTAATTTGAGGAAAAGGAGTAGAGATAGCGCCAGGACACGGGGGTTTCGGGGTCTTCGACATTGAAGAGGACAGGGATGGTATGGCCTTTCTTGTCCTGCAGTTCAAAGACAACAAGATGATAGGCGACAAAGCGGACTTGGGAACGATGGGTGAGAGCGAGAGAACGCCCCTGCGCAACCATGGTGGGCAGAAGCGTTGAAAAATCCTTTATTCCCATCGCTGTGTTGACGGTATCGGACTCGAAGCTCCCGACGCCGGTCGATTTTTCCGAAGAGGATGGCGATGAGGAGGCGGAAGGGGGCGGAACGGAACGGACACCAGCCTTCATGAGAATCTTCATGTGGCGAAGCTGTCCCTGCAGGTTTCCGATCTGAATCTGTTCATAGGTCACGATGCCCGACGAGACAAGGAACAAAAAAAATGTTCCTCCGATCACCAGCCTTCGTTCATTCACGACCAATCCCCTTCCAGCCAGCTCTGAGCGAATTTACTTCTTCTTGTGACGGGACTGTCTTCGAAGCTTCTTGTATTTGTGTTTCCGGATCTTCTTGCGACGCTTTTTGATAACACTCGACATGCGCTCGTTTTCTCCCAGGCCCCCCCGGTCGTACCGGAAGGAGTCCTCTAACGCCTTGACCGTTTGATTGTCCCGACAAATGCCTTCGCGACACCGAATTGGAATGAACACAACAAGTGATGATCCTAACGCACTTTCATCTTAAAAATCAACGTTATTCCCGGCTCCCCTCCCTGGGAAGAACGAGAATTTCGCCCGGGCGGAGGCGATGCTCCCGTTCACGGGCCTGACGTTCCAGGGCGAAGGGATCCGAACGCAGGGAATTGACGCGGGCCTCGATAACACGGACGCGTCCCTGGATCCGCCCGAGAGCCTGGCCTGCCTCCCGCTCCTTGAAGACATAAGAAACGAGAGGAAGAACACCCGTTGTGGCTGACAGGAGGGCTCCCCCCGTCCAGATCCAAAGCCCTGCCCCCACGATCCAGTAAAACCAGAGCTGGCCATTTCCCTTTTCCTGAATTCCTTTTCGAGGGGAGGCTCCCATGGGCGGCCTCTACTTCCGGCGGACCAGGGTCAGCCCGGCATACCGTCCCGTGTCTCCCAGCGCCTCCTCGATCCGGAGAAGCCGGTTGTACTTGGCCGTTCTTTCCCCCCGGGCCAGAGACCCGGTCTTGATCTGTCCGGCCCCTGTTGCGACCGCCAGATCCGCAATGAAGGTATCCTCGCTCTCCCCCGAACGATGGGAGATCATCGCTCCCATGCGATTGACGAGCGCCATGCGGGTCGTCTCGATCGTTTCACTCACGGTCCCGATCTGATTGAGCTTGACCAGGACGGCCGTCCCGGCACCGTTTCTGATCCCTTCGGCCAGGATGTCCGGATTGGTGACAAAGAGATCGTCTCCCACAAGCTGGACCCGGGAGCCGATTCGGGAGGTCATGGAGATCCAGCCGTCCCAGTCGTCTTCCGCCAGACCGTCCTCGATCGATACGACCGGATAGGTCGAGATCAGGTGGGCATAATAATCGACAAGTTCTTCCGATCCCAGCCTTTTCTTCCCGCCCTCCAGAAAATAGGACCCCTCTTTGTAGAACTCCGACGACGCCGCATCAAGGGCCAGGGAGACGTCGTCTCCCGGACGGTATCCGGCCTTTTCGATCGCCATCAGGAGAAGGTCGAACGCCTCATCGTGGGAGGCGAGGGACGGAGCGAATCCCCCTTCGTCCCCCACGAGCGTCGTCAATCCCCGCGACTTCAGGACCCCTTTCAGGGAGGCAAAGACCTCGGCCCCCATTCGCAGAGCCTCCGAAAAACTCTCCGCTCCGTGGGGAACGATCATGAACTCCTGAAAGTCGAGGTTGTTGTCCGCATGGGCGCCTCCGTTGATCACGTTCATGAAGGGGGTGGGAAGCGTCCGGACAAGCCCTCCCCCCAGCCAACGGTAGAGCTCGAGATCCCTCTCTGCCGCGGCGGCCCGGGCGACCGCCATGGAGACGCCCAGCATGGCGTTTGCTCCGAGGACCGACTTGTTTTCGCTCCCATCGAGAGAGATCAGGGTTTCGTCGATCAGCACCTGGTCTTCGGCGGGAAGCCCCTCAAGGGTGTCACGGATGATTCCCGAAATGTTGTCGATCGCCTTTCGGACCCCCTTGCCTCCGAACCTTTCGGGATCGTGATCCCGAAGCTCGAGGGCCTCTTTGGCGCCGGTCGACGCTCCCGATGGAACGATCGCCTGACCGGAGGCTCCCGAAGCGAGGGTCACCTCCACTTCGACGGTGGGATTCCCCCGGGAGTCGAGCACCTCCCGGCCATGGATACGGTCGATCTCACTCATTCATCACTCCCTTCGCAAATCGTTCTTGGTAACGCTCCATCGAGAGCGGGATCTCCCCGGAAAAATTCCGGTCTTCAAAATGATTGTGGCAATAGGCGCATTCGTGGGATCTGGCGTCAAAATTCTTGTGCGCCGCACGAAGATAGCCATGAACATGGCATTTGATGCAATTGTCGTTCGGGACGATCCCCGGCGCATAGTCGCGAGCCGGACGGGGATGTCCCAGAAAATGCTTATTGAGCTCGACGATCCCCGTCATCTGGGCCGAAAGAGCCCCGAGAACCCCTGCGCCCGAATGGCAGTCGATGCAGCGTCCATGATGCTTGGCCGCCCCCGAATCTCGCCAGGTTTTTCCGAAAAAAGCCATTTCATGGCAGGAGAGACAGAAACCCGGGCGATCCTCCAGCCACCGTCCGCCAAGGGAAGCAAACGATCCCGCCAGGATCATCGCGGAAACAATCCACAGGACGGCAACCGGATGGGGCTTTCGAACCATGGTCTCTCCGGCGGTGAAGGAATCGGCCTCTGGAATGGATCAACCGGTCGAACCCGGTCCCATTTTGAAGGAAACAAGGCGTTTTGACCAGTGCCATTTACCGGTCGCCGACCACCCCCCCTCCCCGACAAAGCCGACCCCTTTGGCATAATATTCGTAAAGGTACTGGGTCGAACGCCGGCTGATCAGATCGTAGGTCAGTTTTCTCCGGACAACCCAGCAGACGAAGGTCCCGGCCGGAAGGGTGATCCGGACCTTGCCCCAGACCCGGTCGTGGATCGTGTTCTGCCCATCCTCCCCATCCCAGCCGTCCCCTTTTTTGAAGGGAAGATGCGCCCGGACAAGCGGGGGGTGGTAATGAAAAACAGCCGGATCTTCCCTCCCTCGTCATCGACCCTGTTCTGGTCGAAGAGGAGAGGAGATCCCTTCCCGAGCTTCCCGAGAAAAAGGTCGAACGCTTCTGTGCGGAGTTCGGACTCTCCCGAGCCGATGCGGAGATCCTCGTGGCCGAGGAGGCCCTCTCCCGGTACTTCGAAGAGGGGCTCTCCCTTTTCCGGTCCGCCTCGCCCGCCGGGGATGCCTTGAGGAAGGCGCGGGAACGCTGGACCTCCTTTGTCCTCTCGGAGGTTCTCCGGGAGTTCAACCGTCAGGGGGAAGGGGTGCTGGAGGGAGAAACGGCCGTGGTCCATACAGTCGCCCTCCTC
>DAIBSV010000083.1 GCA_027415455.1 Nitrospirota bacterium
AGCTGATCGACCGGGAAGGGGTCGGCCTCTACGACAAGATGAACGGGATCGGGGCCCACGAGGTGGTCATCGAAACCCCCGAGCACCGGAAGACCCTGGCGAACTTTTCCGAGAAGGAGTTCGAGGACGTCCTCTGGGCTTACCGGGACCGGATCCTCGATCTCAAAAAGGACGCCCGTTTTCGCTACATCATGATTTTCAAGAATTACGGGGAACCGGCCGGCGCCTCGCTCGAGCACAGCCACAGCCAGCTGATCGCCCTTCCCGTCATCCCGACGGTGGTGATCGAGGAGATGGTCGGGGCCAAGACCCATTTCGAAGAGAAGGAGCGGTGCATTTTCTGCGACATCATCCGCCAGGAGGTCATGGACGGCTCGCGTCTCGTCGCGGAAAACCAGGAATTCGTGGCGATCACCCCCTTCGCCTCCCGCTTCCCCTTTGAAGTCTGGATTCTTCCCAAGCGCCATGCCGCCTCCTTCCAGGAGGGGCAGAAATCCCAGTACGAGGCCCTGGCGAAGATCTTTCTTGACGTATTGAGACGCCTCAACAAGGCGCTCATGAATCCTCCCTACAACTTCATCCTCCATACCGCCCCGCTTCAGGACAAGGGGTCGGAGGATTATTACCACTGGCATTTCGAGATCATGCCCACGCTCACCCAGGTGGCCGGCTTCGAATGGGGGACCGGGTTTTACATCAATCTGACCCCTCCGGAGGAGGCCGCCCAGTTTTTGAGAGAAATCACCCTTCCCTGACCGGGAGGCGATCGCAGACAAGCCGGAGAACCGGCACAAGGACAAACAGGGACCTTTCCAGGAGGAAGAGGCATGTCGCAGGAGACCATGAACGACTGGCAGAAAAAATACCGATATGTGGCGGAGTTTACGGGATCGACTCCCGAAGTGACCGATCTTTCCCGCCTGAAGAAGGAGTATCTGGACGCCCTTGTGGAGGATCTTCTCTTCCATCCCGATCTGGCGGTCCGGGGACAGGCCTTTCGCCTGATTCGGTCAGGGTTTTCGAAGTCAGGGGCCACGATGGCCTCGATCGAACCTCTCTACCGGGCCATCGGACGGGGGGAGGTCGGGGGCTTCACCGTTCCGGCCATCAACATCCGTGGACTCACTTACCTGACCGTTCGTCGGGTCCTCCGGGCCATGCGCGCGATTGACGGGGGCCCGGTCATCTTCGAGCTCGCCAAGAGCGAAATCGGCTATTCTTTCCAGCGACCGATGGAATATGCGGGGCTCGTCATGGCCGGCGCCCTGGCGGAGGGGCATGCCGGACCCGTCTTCGTCCAGGGGGACCACTACCAGTTCAATGCGAAGAACTATGCCAAGGATCCTGCGGGCGAGATCGAGGGCCTCAAGAAACTCATCCAGGAGTCGGTCGATGCCGGTTACCGCAACATCGATATCGACGCCTCGACCCTGGTGACCCTCGCTCCTCCGGACCTGAGGGACCAGCAGCGGGAAAACGGCCGCATGACGGCCCTCCTGACCCACTTCATCCGCCAGATCACTCCGGACGGATCGCGTGTCCCCGTGTCGGTGGGGGGCGAGATCGGGGAGGTTGGAAAGGAGAATTCCACGCCCGAGGAGCTCGATGCCTTCATGGAGGTCTATTCCGAGGAGCTCGCCCGCCTCGACTCCCGGGACGTGCCGATCAGCAAAATCAGCGTTCAGACCGGGACTTCCCATGGAGGGGTTCCTCTACCAGACGGGCGCATCGCGCCTGTCAAGCTCGATCTTGCGACCCTCGAAGCCCTCGGTGAGCGGGCGAGGAGCCGCTATCACATGGGGGGGGCCGTCCAGCACGGGGCCTCGACGCTCCCGGATGATCTCTTTGACAACTTTCCCAAGGTGAAGACCTTGGAAATCCACCTCGCCACCGGCTTCCAGAATGCCGTTTTCGATCATCCGGCCTTTCCTGCGGCCCTCAAGAAGGAGATGGAGGCCTTCATGACGAAGGAGTTCTCCAGTGAGCGGAAGGCAGGGGAGACGGAGGAGCAGTTCTTCTACAAGAACCGCAAGCGGACCTATGGCCCCTTCAAGAAGGAGCTGTCGTCTCTTCCGCCGAAGGTTCTCGACCCGATCATGGACGACCTCGAGGCGCGGTTCGTCACGCTCTTCAAAAAGCTTGGGCTCACCAAAACGTCGGGAGTCCTCGGAAAGTACTTCGAGGGAAGCGGTCAATGACCTCTTGCCCGGTTCCTGTGAGAGCAGGAAAAATAGACCTTCTTTTCCGGGGTTCAGGCGATTCTCACGCCGAAGACCGATTCTGTTGCCGGGATCTCTTGCAGCACGAATCTCTTCCCAGTCGAGGACCCGCCAGATCCCGACCGGTCAGGTTGAAAACGAGGGAGGCACATCATGGCCGATAACCGTGGGAATCTTGTCTTTGTCCTGCACGCGCACCTTCCCTATGTTCGCCATCCGGAACACGAAGTCTTCCTTGAGGAAAACTGGTTCTTCGAAGGGCTGATCGAGACCTATCTTCCTCTTCTTGCGATGTTCGACCGGCTGGGCCGGGATCACGTCCCGTTCCGGATCACCATGACGCTCTCCCCCACGCTGGTGTCGATGATGGAGGATCCTCTCCTGATGGGCCGCTTCGAAAAACGGCTCTCCCTTCTTCGGGAGCTTTCGGAGCGGGAGGTGGTCCGGACCCGCGGGACGGAGTTCGAAGGGGTTTCGCGATTTTACAGGGACCACCTCGAATTTCTCGAGCGTGTCTACCGGCAGGATCTGGGCCGGAACCTTCCCGGGGCCTTTCGGCGGCATATGGAATCGGGGGCCCTCGAGGGGATCACTTGCGGGGCAACCCATGGCTTCCTGCCTTTTCTTCAGGAAGTTCCGGGGTCGGCGGAGGCCCAGGTCCGGGTCGGCGTTTCGACCTTCCGTCGGGTCTTCGGGCGGGCTCCCCAGGGAATCTGGCTTCCGGAATGCGCCTATTACGAGGGACTCGACCGGATTCTCCGGAAGGAGGGGCTTCGCTTCTTCTTCATGGAGGCCCACGGGCTCCTCTATGCCGACCCGAGGCCTCCGGCCGGGGTCTACGCCCCTCTGGTGACGCCCTCAGGGGTCTGGGCGTTCGGACGCGATCCGGAATCCTCCCGGCAGGTCTGGAGCGCCAAGGAGGGTTATCCCGGGGACTTTGCCTACCGGGATTTCTACCGGGACATCGGCTACGATCTCGACTACGACTACGTTCGTCCCTACCTTCATACCGATGGTCCCCGGGGGATGACCGGTCTCAAGTACCACCGGATCACCGGTCCGACCGACCAGAAGGAGGTCTACAACCCGGCCTGGGCCCAGGATCGGGTCAGGGCCCACGCGCGGGACTTTGTCGAGCGGAGGTCGGCTCAGGTCCAGGGCCTTGCCGGAGTTCTCGGGATTACGCCAACGGTCGTTTGTCCTTACGATGCCGAACTCTTCGGCCACTGGTGGTTCGAGGGGGTCAATTTTCTTGAGGAGGTTTTTCGGATTGTCGCCAGCCAGAACACGGTCGAGGTCCACACCCCCGTCGAGCTTGTGCGCGCGGGAATTCCGGCCTCCGAAGGATCTCCGGAACCGTCATCCTGGGGGGAAAACGGCTATTATGAGTTTTGGATGAACGGAACGAACGACTGGATCTATCCGCCTCTTTTCGAGGCGGCCCGGGAGATGGCCCGCCTGTCCGAGAGAGCCGGGGAATACAGGGGACGCGACCGGGAGATCCTGAATCAGATGGGGCGGGAACTCCTTCTGGCCCAGAGTTCGGACTGGCCCTTCATCATGACGACGAAGACGATGGTCGAGTACGCCGTGGACCGGCTCAAGGGCCACCTCTACCAGTTCTGGGCCCTCCGGGAGATGCTGGTCTCGGGCCGTTTCCGGGAAGATGTCTTCCGGGAGCTCCGGGATCGGGACCCCCTCTTTCCCGAACTCGACATGTCGGTCTTTATTCCGCTGGACTGACGACGGATCTCGTTTCCGACCCGTATGGCCTGAAGGGATTTCCTAACGCTTTTCGGCCATGAAGGCCTTGAACCGCTCCAGCTCTTCGAGGGCCCCCTGGAATTCTTCCAGATCGCTCATGAAGGGTCGAATTTTCTCCATTTCCTCCATGAAGCTTTTGAAGCGTTCCATCTCGGCCATGAGGGCCTTCATGCGGTCCTGTTCCGAAACGAACACCGCCCGGAAACGGTCCATCTCCGCGAGAAGGAGCTTGAACTTCTCCACCTCGGCCATGAAGGAGCGGAAGCGCTCCATCTCGACTGTCAGGGCCTTGAAGCGGTCGAGGTCGTTCATGGAGGGGCGGACATAGAATAATTGGGTCATGAAGGAGCGGAATTTTTCGAGCGTCGAGGCGGTCTTTCCGGGTTCCATGAATCTCTCCATTCTTTGCAAATGTGAATAATAATTATTTATCTTTCATAATAATCATGACGAGAAAAAATTGTAAGAGGTTAAAAAAGAAAAATTATTTTTTTATCTTTATTTTTCCAGCCAGCTCTCGCCAATGAAAAGGATACACCAATATTTTTGATTGTCCAAGAGGTCCGAACAGCTCTTTACGGAACCAGCGGGACCGGACGAGGAGACAAATGCAGCTGATCCGGCTCCTTCCCCGGTTGTCGATCATCCCGATCCTCCTTCCGATTCTTGCAGGGTGCGTCACAAACCCTGTTCACCCTCGCCCTTCCGGAAAGGCCGCGCCGCCATCTCCTCCTTCCGCACGTCCCCAGTCCGCCTTCCCTCTCACGAAAGGGCCAATTCCCTCTTCCGCTCCGGCTCCCGGGCCCCTATTTTCGTCCTCCTCTTCCTGCGCTTCCGTGATTGTTTCTGCCACGGGAACCCGTCTGGAATTTGTCATGGTTGGAACGGCCTCCTTCGAAAAGAACCTGTCGAAGGAGCGCCTTCTGGCCCTTGCCACTCAGGACGCCCTTGCCCGGATTGACCGGTGCGCACGCCTTGAGACGCGTCTGTCTCGATTCTACGATCGGACCTCTCTTCCGGATCCCGGGGATCCGGCGCGAATCCTGCGGATGATCCGGAAGGCCCTGGCCCCAAAGCCACACTACAGGATCGTCTCCGAGGACTGCGAGGAAAAGGGAGGCCGACAGTTTTGTCAGGTGACCCTCGAAGGAACTCTTCGGAGATTTCGGCAGGATTCTGGATTCCGGGTTCTCTCCGCAGGACCGGGACGGGGGGGTGCGTTCCGGGAGGGGGAGCCGATGACGCTTCGGTTTTCCCTGACAAAAAATGGCTGGATCTGGATTTTCGACGTGGACCGGAAACGGGGGGCAACGCTTCTCTTTCCGGGACCTCCCTTTCCGGATGTGAAAAACGGGATTGTGGCGAGGAAGGTCTTTGTTTTTCCCCCGGAGACCCAGGCGGCGATCCGGCTCGTTGTCGCCCTTCCTGCAGGGGCGCAAAAAAGGATCGGCCATCTCTGGGTCGTCGCACTCCGGAGGCCCGACTGGCCGGAGCTTGCAGCCCTCGGGAACGGAAAGCCGGAGTGGGGTGGGAGGATTTCCACGGAACGTTTCTTCGCGAGAATTCTCCCGTCTCTTGGGAGGATCGCTCCTTCCGGAGAATGGAGCCTTCAGGTGATCCCCTATGAGATTCTTCCAAAACAGGGGACTTCACCCCAAAAATAAGGACCCCCGTTCCGGTCCTGAAACAGGTTTTCCCCCGGGCTGTGGCGTGAATAGGGACGTCCCCGGCCCCCGGAAGGGCAGAAAGAGTGGCTCCGGTTGCGTTCTGGACTTAAAAAAGGGCGTGTGCTATAGTCCGATGAGTTTGGCGGGTTCAAATGGAGACGATTTATGATCGCGATAAGAAATTCTTGAGCCAATTCGGACGATGCATCTGTTAGGATTGCAATGCGCCGGTAATGGACACCATCGGATGACGGACGGAGAGAAGAGGGTCAGAATTCGATAGGGAGGCCGGTTCAGCCGGCTTCATGACAATAAAAATTTCATAGATTATGAAAGCTTTCATGGTGAATGAAATGTTTCATAGGCTATGAAAGCGACTGAAAGTTGGCAGTGAGACTGACGCTTTCCAGAAAAAATCGCATTCTCGTTGGAGGTCTGGTCCTTCTCGTCCTGACCTCCGTCCTATTCTATGCTGCCCGCAAGCCGGGCTCCGTTTCTTCCCCGCTCCCCCTCGAGAAAGCCTCTCTTCCCTACGATCCCTCCCGCTATCGCCCCGGCCGCGTCCGCTACCGCCACTTCGAACTCTGGACCTCGATTCCCGGGGTCATCCACGGTTTCCGGAAAGCGATCGTCTATGGCCATGTTCCGGGGTATCTCAAATTTTTAAATGTCGACAAGGGGGACTGGGTCACCCGGGGACAGGTCCTGGGATACATCTACGATCCGGAGCTTTATCAGAGCTGGCAGCGGGCGCTTGCGGAAGCCGAGATCGCCCACATCACCTTCCTCCGGAAATACCGGGTCTGGAAGGACGACCCCCGGGTCATCTCCCTGCAGCGGGTCCAGATGGCCGAGGCGCTCTGGAAGGAACGCGAGGCACGGGCAAAGTATTACCATTCCCTTGTCCGCTACAAGACAATCGTCGCCCCCTTCACCGGCATCATTACTCATCGTTATGTGGATCCCTGGAACCTCGTCTCCCGGGGAACCGGGGGGACGACTCCCGCCCTTCCCATCGTCAAGGTCACGGATGTGGACGAAATGCGTCTCTATGTCGGCGTTCCCGAGCATTTCGTCCGATTTATCAAACGGGGATTGCCCACGGAACTCCGGGCCCAGGGACTTCCGGGCCAGATCTTCAAGGCCCGGGTCACCCGGTATGCCTTCCGTCTCAACCCGGAAACGCGCACGATGCGGACCGAAATCGATGTCGATAATCCCCGTCATCTCCTTCACCCAGGCATGTTCGTGGATGCCCGCATCCGCCTTCATGTCTATCCCCACGTCCTCTCCGTCCACCATATGGCGGTGATCGAGGAGCGCCACGGAAATTTCATTTATGTCCTCCGGAACGGAAAGAAGGTCAAGCGTCCTGTGGTCGTGGGGTACCGGAACGGGGACTACACCGAGATTCTCCAGGGGCTCGACGGGTCGGAGACAGTCCTCGTCAAGCTTCACAAAACAATTTTCTAAGATCCTGCAAACCTGCTACTCCGGATAACCGGGGATCAACGGAAAAGGGAGATGCTTCATGTTTCTAGTCAGGATGTCGCTCAAGAGCCCCTATTCGATCATCGCGATGGCCCTGGCCATCGTTCTGCTGGGCGCCCAGAGCCTCTCCTCCATGAACGTCTCCATTCTTCCCCGGATTCCCCTGCCGGTCGTCGAGGTCCTGACCGTCTTCCCGGGAATGAATGTCTACAACACCGAGATGGACATCACCGAACAGATGGAGCGCATCATCCTCCAGGCCCCTTACATCCGGTCGGTGAAGTCGGAGAGTCTGGTCGGGATCAGCATGATCCAGATCCGCTTCCGGTCGACCTATTCGCTGTCGGCCGGGGTCTCGATGGTGACATCGCTCGTCTACTCTTCGCTCAAGTATCTTCCTCCCGGCATCTTTCCCCCCATCATCATTCCCTTCGGCATCTCGGCCATCCCCATTGCGGATCTGGTCCTCTCCTCGAAGGAGCTGACCCAGATGCAGATGTTCGACCTCGGATATTACAATGTCCGCTCCCAGATGGGGACAGTCCCCGGCGTGGCCGCTCCCCCCGTTTTCGGAGGTCTCTCCCGGCAGATCCAGGTCTACACCAACAATACCGCTCTTCTGGCCCGGGGGCTCACGATCTGGGATGTGGTCAACGCCCTGAACAGGCAGAACATCGTCTGGCCGGCGGGATTCGCCAAGATCGGCGACATGAGCTACAACGTCTTTGTGAACGCCCTTCTGGGGCCGGTCAAGACGATCGGGGACGTTCCGATCAAGGTCGAGCATGGACAACCCGTTTACATCAAGGATGTCGGAGTTGCCAAGGACTCCTACCGCATCCAGACCAATCCCGTCCGGGTCGACGGCCGGAAATCCGTGTACATTCCCGTTCTGAAGCAGGAAGGGGCCAACACCGTCAAGGTGATCGACGCCACGAGAAACGCGATCAAGACCTTCTACGGTCTTCCGAAAAGCCTCGACATCTCGCTGGTCTTTGACCAGTCCGTCTACATCCGGGACTCGGTCGCATCGCTTGAGCGTGAAGGGATTGTCGGAATCCTTCTGACCGCGGCCATGATCTTGATCTTTCTTGGAAACGTCCGCTCCACCCGCATCCATGCAGACACACCCCACAGATACCCGCCCGGCCCACGCACACGCCGGA
>DAIBSV010000084.1:0-3532 GCA_027415455.1 Nitrospirota bacterium
ATCTGACAGGAACAGAAAATATCACTCCGGCAAGCCTTTCCGCCACGCTCAACGATCCCACCAAGACCTATGACGGGACCACCGCGGCGTCCCTGACCGCCTCCAACACGTCGGTCACCGGATGGGTGGGGAGCCAGGGAGCGGCCTTCAACGGGGCGACCGGAACCTATGCGTCGGCCAACGCCGGACCGGAAGGAGTCACCGGCTCCCTGGCCGCGTCCGACTTCACGGCGAACAGCGGGACGAGCCTGTCCAACTACACCTTCCCGTTCTCCGTGAGCGGCACCGGCACCATCGGGAGGGCGAACCTCAGCGGCACAGGATCGCAGGTCTACAACGGAACGACCGCTTTTAAGGGATCGAACCTGACGGTAAACGGGGTCGACGGCCAGACCTTTACGGCGTCGGGTTCCGGAACGCTGGGCAATTCCGGCAACGTCCAGACGAACCAGCCCCTGTCGAGCGTCTCGGGGCTGACCCTCACGGGGAACGGCGGGGCACTGGTCTCGAACTACAACCCCCTCTTGCCCCCCCAGACCCGCGTGTCGGTGACCCCGGCGAACCTGATCATGACTGCCGCCTCCCTTTCCATCCTCGCTGGCACGACTCCGTCGACACTTTCCGGAACATTCTTCTCCCCCACCGTCCCGTCGGCCTTGCTATCTTCCGACATCGCCTCCGCAAGCTGGACGACCCCCGCAACTTCGGGAAGCCCTCCCGGCTCCTACGCCATCGATGGAGTCCCCTCCTTCATCTCTGGAATGAGCGGGAACTTCACCGTTCTTCAGGCGCCCGGAAATGCCACGGCCCTCACAGTGACGGGAGGGATCACTAGCACCAACTTCACTCCCGTGCTCCAGACGGTCGACCTTTACAAAAAACTCCCCCCCCTTCCGGGAACATGCCCTCAGGGTAGCAGGTCTGGAGCCGGATGTCCAGCCCCCCTCCCCCCGCATCGGAATGACGTGTTTAGCGAATATTTACCATCCACCAACAACCCGTCCCCCTCTCCCTCCGGCCAATCGATGACGCTTTTGGTCACCCCCGACAGTTCCTTGACGCTGATTCAACCGTCAGGAGACGACACGACGGGAGGCGGGATCCTTTCCGCTCAGGAACTGAAGCCATGAGTTTCAAGACTCTGCTCGTTCTGGCGATCCTTGTCGCGGGGATCCTATGTTCCGGGGGAGCAAGGTCCGCCCGGGCCGCTTCCTATGCGCTTCCCTTCGACCCCTTCCTTGCTCCGGAGTCCTTCGGGTGCAAGCATCTTCTGATCCCGGGGGCGGAGCTTTTGCCCCATGATCCGGTCATCGATCCCAAGGTCCTTCCCGGATGGAAGGACGTTCCCATGAAGGACGGGAAGAACCGGACCCTCGAGAGCCTCGTCATCAAGGGGTCGACGGTCGTGCACAAAAAAGACAAGGACGGGAAGCCCACGGGCCCTCCGATGGTGCTGATTCCGGCGGGGGGGCTCGTCTACGACGCCACCCCGCTTGAGACCCATCTTCCCGTGGGGGACCAGGGGGTGATCTTCGGCCACCGGGCCATTCTCGTCAAGAAGGAGCTGAAGGAAGAGACCTGCCGGAACTTCTCCGTTCTGGCCGGTCAGAGCTTCGACGTGGGAGACAGCGTCATCACCTACCTGATGCCGGGACCAAAGGGAGGGCCGGCGGTGCTCTGGCGGACCCTCGATGGGGTCTCGATCCGCCCTCATCCTCTGGACGAGTATCCGGCCGGGCAGGTTCCTGAAAAGACGTCGACCCGGATTTTCGGGGCGTATACCCATGCCGGGCAGATTGCCGAGTATGCGTCCTTTTCCGGGCCCCTGATCGTGTCGGAGACCTGGCGGATCGACGGGAAAGAAAAGACGGTCGCCGCCAACTCCGAATGGTTCCCGCACTTCCGGATCGTGCCCATCTCCTGTCCGATCGGCCACCATATCGGGCTCATGGTCTACAACGACGTGCCGATTCTTCTCGACACCGCCCACGCAATGACGCTCTACGGGGGCGCCCTGAAAATCCGTCTCGTGACGATCCACGAAAAGGCGGGCAAGGTCGTCTTCACCCTCAACGGGCGTCCCTACACGGGAACAGACGGGATCGACAGCCTGATCGGGAAGGGACGGGCGATCGCCGGGATCGAACACACCCTTGCCACGCTCCGGGGCTCCTGATCGGGGTGAGGGAGAGGAGTCCGGAATCGCCCCTGTTTTTTGCTCCCGCGCAAAGAAGGGGATCTTCTGTCAACAAGACCCGAGGGATGGGCCGGACCAATTTCCAGAACTGTCACCAGGCTTTTTCTGCCCGGAACCTCCCCCCCCCCAGACATGCGCCAAATATCCGAGGAAAATTTCTGGGGCTGTCCCCCAAAAACAGGCATAAAGTGACCAGTCGGCCAAGTTTTGCTTGCATTCACATTGTGCTACTTTGAAAAAGTCTCTATCAGGAAGAGATCTTTCAGACACTATATGCTTGTTTTTTTGGTATCCGCCATTTTATGGTTGTACTCACATCCGGATCCACGCGCCAACGGCGCGGCGGAGGAAAAGAGGGGCGGGATTGGCTCATTCGCTTCCCGGTCCGTGAACGGGGTTTTCGCGCTCGGGAGGAACAGGCAGGAAATCGCCCGACAGAATCGCCTCGTGAGGCAGGGGGCATTTTTCCGGAATTCCTGCGGCGGCGAGATCGGATTCGACATCGAATTCTTCGAAGGAGCGGAAAACCTCCCCTTTGGCTTTATCCCAAGCCTCCTCGATGATCCGATCCATCGTTCCCTTGAGACCGGGATTATCTCCGAGAACGCTCATGGCGTCACGCCAGAACACTTGTGCGTCAACCCTCCATTTCCTTTCATCGCCAGGAGACCGGTCCAAAAGATACTGATGTTTGATGGCGTGGGTGAAGAATTGTCCGAGGAGCCCGATCAGTTCGCGTCTTTCCGATTTGCCCATGTCTTCGAGTTCCTCTGCGAGAGATTCCCGGTCAACTTCGTCGAAGAGGCCTTGACGGACAAGTTCCGCCGAACGCATGGCCCAGCTATAAAAGTCCTTCTCATGAAGTTCGGCATTTTCGGAAGAAGACGAGTGTGTCAGTTGTGGTCGAGTCATCGGCGTACTCCCTTTCAAGCAGAGTCGGATATTAAAAAAGAGCATGACTTAACTTCCGGGGGCAAAAAATGAAGTATTCTTGGCCTGTCAGAATTACGGAGGAACAGGAAGGGGAACGTTGGCATCAGGAAAGCGCCTTTTCAAGAAGGGGAAGCGTTCGCTCAAGCTCCGTTCTCATCTTTTCATCCAGAACGGCATCCCCTCGATCAATTCCGTTTTCTCTCATGGCATCCAGAAGTTGTCCGTACCATTCAAAACCAAGGAGTCCCATGGCTTCGGTGTGGCTGATGGAACCTTCAGCAAAGGCACCAAGAACGAGACGAATTGTATTCATGATTCCTCCCTACTAAGATTCTCCCCGAAAATTCAACAACCCTGCGATCTTCTCAACCTGGGCATCCTCGTCGGCTTTCGATGAACGCG
>DAIBSV010000084.1:3542-8150 GCA_027415455.1 Nitrospirota bacterium
CCAGGCAATCTGGGGCACCCATGAGGGGGCTCTTTTGTTTTTGAGCATGGTTCCCTGTCCCGTAATCAACCACTCGAGGCGGACATCGAGGAGGTCGGAGAGGATATGGAGCTTTTCGAACTCCGGAAACGCCTTCCCCAACAGCCAGCGTCTCGCTGACGTCTGAGTGACGCACATCTTCTTTCCGAGCCAGGTCTGCCCTCCATGTCCGGGATGTCCCGCATGTTCCAGTGCCTGGGTGAGGCGGTCGGAAAACTCCCGGAGAAGGGGGGAGGAGAAGTCGTCTGAAGAGGCCGAAGGAGTTTTTTTAGGAGGCCTACCGCGCGGGGTCAAGGGGACTCTCTCAGGCGGGAAAAACATCGGAAAGGGGAATCGACAGCCCCGGCAGAAGGGGCGTCTCGAGCCGGTCACCGGGACCGAGTTCCAACGCCTCCGCATAGCGTCCTCCGGACAGCCGGAAGACCTGGACCGAATTCCTTTTCGGATCGACGATCCAGTACTCGGGAACGCCGAACCGTTCGTAGAGGGAAAACTTTATTTGGCGATCATGCCTTTCTGTCCAAAGCGAGATGATTTCGACGATCAAGTCCGGGATCCCCTGAATATTTTGTTCGGTGACGATAGCTGCACGGGCGTTCGAAACAAACACCAGGTCCGGAACAACATACTGGAGAGGGGCACGGGAAAAGATCACGTCGCAGGGGATGACAAAACTCTCTCCCACGCGGTTCTGTTTCAGATATGAGGCAATGACAAATAAAAACCCTCCAACAACACTCTGATGTTTTGTGTCAGGGTTATGAATTCTATACAACTCTCCGTCAATCACCTCGTAAAGCAGAGGCCCCGGGACATCGGGGAGTGCCAGGTAGTCTTCGTAGGTCCATTCCTTGAGACGGGCCGTTTTCATCGGAACCTCCTTCTCCCCCAAACAATTTTACTCTCATCGTAGCCAATTTCTCTTGTTTTTTTCAATCGATTAACAGGTGGCGGCCATTACTGACAACAAGGCTTTACATCATTTTTCTGAGATCTCCTTCCATGAAAAATACTATATTGCATAATAGTTGTAGTAACTCCTGAAAAACCTTTTTTAAGGAGGTAAGTGAATGGCTGCTATCTATAAAAGAGGTCCGGGTCACTGGCAAGTCTTGGTCCGTCGAAAAGGCTATCCGACACAGTCAAAGAGCTTTAAAAGGAGGCTCGATGCTGATGCCTGGGCGCGGGAAGTCGAGGCCGAGATGGACCGGGGCGTGTTCGCCTCGAGAAAAGAGGCCGAAAATACAACGCTTTCCGATGCCCTGGACCGTTACGAACGCGAGGTCACAATACATAAAAAAGGCTTTCAGGAAAAGGCGCTGATAAAAAAATGGAAATCGCATCCGCTTGCGATTCGTTCGTTGCTTTCGATTCAAGGGAAAGACATTGCCGCCTATCGGGACGCACGGCTAAAAGAAGTCTCTCCGAACGCCGTCCGCCTTGAATTGGCCGTCATTTCTCATCTTTTCACGATCGCCGTCAAGGAATGGGGCATGGCCGGGCTGGTCAATCCCGTTTCGCAGATTCGGAAACCAAAGCTCCCCCAGGGCCGGGACCGGAGACTTCTTCCGGGGGAGATGGACCGGATCCTTTCCGCCTCCGATTCGCCCGTCCTGTCCGATCTCGTCCGCTTTGCCGTCGAAACGGCCATGCGCCGGGGAGAACTGGCCGGGATGACCTGGGACAGGGTGGACTTGAGAAAACGGACGGTGACGCTCCCAGAAACAAAGAACGGAGAAAAGCGGGTGGTCCCTCTTTCGACGGAAGCCGTCCGGGTCCTCTCCGGCCTTGCCCGTCGGATCGATGGAGAGGTTTGGGGGATGGAGCCGGATTCGATCACCCAAGCCTTTCTCCGGGCTCTTTCCCGGGCCAGGAAAGCCTACGAAAAAGAATGCGAAGAAAAGAAAGAAAAGCCGGATCCGGCCTTTCTGGTCGACCTCACCTTCCACGATCTCCGGCACGAGGCGACTTCGCGATTCTTCGAGAAGGGCTTGAACCCGATGCAAGTAGCCGCGATTACAGGCCACAAGACGTTGCAGATGCTGAAACGGTATACTCATCTGAAAGCGGAGGATCTGGCGGAGATGTTGAGGTGAGACCCGAAACCTATTCGGAATTAGGAAAAGCGTGTTTGAACATTGCCGTGGGGCTGTTTCTCGTCGGTATTCTTCAGCCCATTCTCACGGGAAAAGCTATTGTGAGAATGGAGGAATTATCCTGGCCGATGTTTTTGATCTTTGTGCTTGGCGGTGCTATCCTTTTAAACAAAGGAGGGTCAAAAAATGACAATCAGCCCTGAACTAAATCTTTTAATTTGGGGAATCCTTGGAATCTCTGTTTTCGGAGGTTTTGCCCTTTACGGATACCTCCACGACCGCAAGAAACATCCCCACTAACTCCCTTCGGGACAAAAGGGGACATGTTGTCCCTCTCTCCGTCACTAGTCACACCACTCCCCCCTCCTCGCCAGGAGGATCACAAGATCCTGGATCTTCCGATCGTTGTCCTTCTCTATAGAGTAATGGGGGAAGGACATAAAAACAGGAACGGCCCACGACATCCTGAAAGAGGCGGGGATCAAACCATGAGGGTGAAAAAAATGAAGTATTCTTGGCCTGTCCGGATTACGGAGGAACAGGAAGGGGAAAATCGCTATTTTCTGGTTCGGGGTCTTCCGCCGCTGACCGGGATTATTACCGAGGGGGATTCCCTGGAGGAAGCGTTGAGGAATGCAACGGAGGCCGTGACGGGAGTTTTGGGGGCCATGCTCGATCAAGGAGAGGATATTCCCGACTAATTGGCATCAGGAAAGCGCCTTCTCAAGAAGGGGAAGCGTTCGGTCAAGCTCCGCTCTCATCTTTTCATCCAGAACGGCATCCACTCGATCAATTCCGTATTCTCTCATGGCATCCAGAAGTTGTCCGTACCATTCAAAACCAAGAAGTCCCATGGCTTCGGTGTGGCTGATGGATCCTTCGGCAAAGGCACCAAGAACGAGACGAATTGTATTCATGATTCCTCCCTAAGATTCTCCCCGAAAATTCAACAACCCTGCGATCTTCTCAACCTGGGCATCCTCGTCGGCTTTCGATGAACGCGGAGGCGGGAATCCGGCCATTCGTAACATCTGCGTCAACCTGAAATCATCGACCCCTAGTTCCCGGCACGCCTCACTTCGCGACAACCGTCCGACCGAATAGAGGAACAGCCGTTCCAAGTTTCCGTTCATTTCTCCTTCGGCGGCCACCCCGGAGTCTGCCAGGTGACGGAAGTAATCCCGGACCAGAGCATTGAGCGATGTGTCGTAGCGGGCGGCAATAACTTTAACTTCCCGGAGCAAATCTTTATCCAGGGAAAATGTGATGTTCGGCATGGGTCCTCCACTGTCTGGTCAAGGTGCTAATGTTTTTGGATCCATCCCCGGTGGAAGCAGTTTCATGTCGACGGCAAGTATTCCTGTCCGGCTCCGGATATAAAGGAATCGTCGACTCTTCCATTCTTTTCGCCCGTGTCCGTTTTTGAACCCCGCCAGCGCCGGGCCCAGGACAACTTTCGGATCAATCCTTCCTTCCCAGTAAACGGCAAAAACGGTTTCCGGTGGCACGAGGCGGATGTATTCCCGAACCTTTTGATGGTGGATGAAAGAATCAAGCTCTTCGTAAAGACAGAGTCCCTGGAGCCAGCTTGGATCATACTGCCCTTTTTTGATGGCTTCAAACTCCCCGGCAGGGAGCGGGCAAGGAGACGTGGATCCCATTTCCGTGCTGAGCCTGGCATCGTCTCGGCTGATGCTGCAAGGCTTCCGTCCATCGTCGCCCAGACCGTTGCAGGAAATAACAGGATGACCAGGACGAGGATGATCCTTACGTTTTTCATCTTTCTCTCCCTTCCCGTCAATCGTGATCTCGCAATCTCACCCTCACATCGGAATCGGCAATCCTTCCAAGGCCAGGAGCCGGGAGAGCGCTGATGCGCTTTTCAATCCCAGGATTCCGACGGCGGCCTCTTGGGAGATCTCCCCGCGCACGTATCGTTCCAAAATCTCCCGTTGGAACCAGAAACCTTGCTCGATCACTCTCACGAGCGCTCCGTTGAGGGTTTCTTGTTTGATGCCGGCCATCGACCGGATCTTGTCCAGCTTCTCCTTGTCGATCCGGAGGATGGTCGAATCGATCCCCTCTTCTTTGAGTTTCTTTCGGTAATGTGAGGCGTTCCGGCGGCGTTTTTCCAGGAATTTTTGGCCCTGTTCGGCCAACTTTTTGAGATCGTCGAGGGAGGGGGTCTCCGGCATGAGAAGTCTCCAAAAAAAGAAAACAGTTGATAATGCACCCTACTAATGCTATAATGTACCGTATCGGATCGAACGAGTCAATGCCCGGATCGGTACGGGCAAGACAGGAGGGAGTCGATGATCGGGTTCAAGATCGAGAGAAAGCCACTGGAAAAAAAGAAGTTTCCCGGGAAGTCCGTGAAGAAAAAGGAGGGTCCCAAGGAAGATCTCCCCTCCGAGGAGCCGATTCCCGATCCTCCTCCCACGGCGGAAGTTCCATCGGAGTTTTCCCGTCGCCT
>DAIBSV010000085.1 GCA_027415455.1 Nitrospirota bacterium
TTTGTTGATGATTATTTAAAATAATACATTGAGGTTGTTGTAAACAAAGTAAATAACTGTTAAACAATGATTTTTTCCTAACACACTTAAGTTGATTTCAGAATATACTACTCTTTATTGGCAATAATTTATTATAATTTTCTTTATTGAAACGCTATACTCTCATTGTTTATTAATAACTTAATGATTATTAAAAATAAGAAATCTTCTGAAATGAGGTTTATTGGAACAGACAAACCTCTTGTGCCTGGTCTGTACAAGGAATTTTTTGATCCCAGGTGAAGGATCTCTTTCTTTGCCTCAATAGTGTTCGAGGATTGCTCGAGCAGGCTCCAAACGGATCCTTTATTGTTTCTCCCCAGAGAATCGTTGATGATTACTTGGAAAGCCGGGCCTTCAAGCTTGCTGCAAAACTTCTTGGCCCGGTGAGAAAATTGCTCAAGAAGCCGGTCGGATCACATCCTTCCGCCCACACGTTGGTCGAATCCGTCGAAACTCTTCATCGAATTCAGGCATCGCCCGAAGGGATTTTGGCAAGCGTTCTTTCCTTTGCCAAGTCTGTTTATAAATCTAAATAAATAATACATAATATTTATATTAATAATTTTTTTTATCTATCCTTAGGTTGAACTGTTGGAATATCTCTATCGTCAACAAATCCTGGAGTCCTCATGAATCTTTCCCGCAAAAGTTTTTCTTTCGGAGTTCTCGTTGGTTTTGTTTTAGGGATTGCAATGGTTGGATTAGTCGCTGTTGGAGGGGCGGCCCTTATTTTCCGGAACCCTCATGGGAATCTGGCAAGGCTCGCCATGAGCAAGGCCCATTATTTCCTGGGTCCTTTGGTTTCGATGAAGCATCTGGCGCTGAGTGCCGCTTCAAAGCTCAAGGACCCCGAACTCAAGCTCAAATACCCCCTCTCCTTTCAGGAAGTTTCTTTCTCCGGATCCAGAATTGAAAAATCCGGGGATCTGGTTTCCTGGATCGCCCCGTTTTCCGATCGCGTCAAAAAGGACGAAGAGCCTCCCCGGTCTCAAGTCAGGGATCAAGGGAAAAGCCGTCCCATTTCCCTGATCGGCCTCAAAGGGGAGACCCTTTCCTTCCAGTTGATTCTCCGATCCCATGATTCGATGGGCAATCTGCATGTCGTGATCGCGCCCAGTCCTGATGCCGCCTGTCTCACCTTTCACCGGTTCAAGGAGATCTACCTGAAGGTAATAGTAAAAAACTATGACGGTGTTCTTCAAAAAGTTGTCAATCCCGATCCCCTGATCCCCTTTACCGATCCCTACACGCCGGGCCATCGCCTGATCGACAGTCTCTCTCTTTCCGAAGACAAGAACCAGCCGGTCTGGTTCGATGTTCATCTTTCGGAAACCTGTCAGGGAGGCGACTACACCGCCACTCTCAAGGTCGAACAGGACGGTCGGACACTTCGGAAGACCCCCATCCGGATCCATGTCGTCAATGCGACCCTTCCCAAGGATGTGAAGTTCGATCGCTGGATGCAGCTCTATATGGGCCGCTTCTTCAACGGGGAGTACATTACCAACGACCAGATGCTCCGGCCCATGCTGGCAAAATACTTCGTCATGGCCCACAACTACGGCTTTGCCGCGAGCGGCTGCCTGACCATCGGTCCCAATATCCAGTGGAATCCGAACACCGGGCGTATTTCTTCCATCGACTGGACCAAATTCGACTCCATGTTCGGGGACTACCTCTCGGGGAACCTCACGGGATCTTCTCCCAACGCCTGGTGCCTTCCCGCACTCGGTCCCTACGTGCTGGGGACCGTGGGGGGCTTCACCTACATGACGGGGACACCTTCCGAAATTTCAGACTGGAACAAGCTTCCCCGCCAGATCGCGATCGAGGAGGCCAAGGCCATCGTTCAGCACTGGAAGGAAAAGGGATGGCCCATAAACCATGGATTTGCCTACGTCTGGGACGAGCCCCTTCACCAGCTCTACTATCCGGACGTCTACAAGCTGATCGCCGACATCGCCGACGCGATCCACGAGGGCTCCGACAACCAGATCAGAACCATGATCACCGACGACCCCTACATCTGGGACCGGCACGAGGCGGGCCATCACAAGAGCGTGATGTACGACAAGATCGACCTCTGGTCTCCCTCCAGCGACACCTACATTCCGGACAAGATCAGGCCCTACCAGAAGGACGGAAAACGCGCCTGGTTCTACCAGGGAGGTCCCCCCTTCACTCCCGCCTCGGACATCACCGGGTCGGGTCCGGGCCTTCGCATGTGGTTCTGGACGGCCTGGAAGTACAAGCTGGACGGGCTCTTCTACTGGGCCGCGGACTTCTGGTCCGGAAACGGGATCGACAACAACCCCTACACCCACGGAGGGACCGAGGACGGGGTCGTCTTCTACCCCGGCCACCAGCTTCATTTTATCGGTCTTCCGGACATCGACGGTCCGGTTCCCTCGATCCGGATGGCCCAGTGGCGGCGGGGGTACGACGACTACCGGTATTTTGTCCTGCTCAGGGAGAAGGGGAAAAAAACGGTTGTCAACCACCTGGTCGACGCGATGGTTCCCCATGCGCTGGACGATGGAGGATACATTCCGTATTGGCGGATCCCCCTCTGGCACCGGCCCGGCGACTGGAACCACGATCCCAAGGCCTGGCACAAGGCCCGGGTGGCCCTTGCCAAAGAGATCGAGAAAGCCGTCGGGCCGTGACGCGGAAAGATCCTGTTTTCCTTCCGTAATAATTTTAGGCACACTAATTGCTTTGACATCCTCCCGAAAACTATTGTCGGGGAGGATGAATGCCGTCTGGAAAGAATGAAAAGCGTTTGAGTGGGTACCAACTTCATCGGAAGCTTATCCGCCTGCTTCTGATCGGGCTCTTTCTGTCGGGATCGGGGGTCTCCGAGGCGACCCCGCTCTATGGCCCCGCCCCCTCCAATGCGGCGGGAGGCCAGCCGGTGCAGGGGGGCGACTTCAATCCGCCCCCCGTTCCGGATCAGGCCGTCCCCTCCGCCAACGGGCCCGGGTTCAACGGGACCAATCCCGGCGGGGTTCCACAGAACGGTTCCTCTCCCACGCTTTCTCCGACAAGCGGATCCCCCGGTTCCCAGAACGGGACTCCGGGATCGGCAAACGGCTCCCAGCCTCCGGTTTCCTCCGCCCCGACCTTCATGAACGGGGCCCTTCCGAACACGACAAACCCCTTTCTTCCCAACAATGTCTCCCCCGGGCTGATCTCGGGCCCCCTCGAAAACGCCTATCTTCTGGACGGCGTTCCCCAGATGGCGGCCCCCCTGATGTCGGCGGTCTACCGGCCCTTCGGACTGACCTACTTCCAGCCCAACCCCTTCCAGGTGACCCCCCAGGGAACGGTGTCGCTGACGGGGGCCTTCGGAGAGGAAACCAATGTCAATTTCTCCCCCACCCAGCCCGAGGCTGGGGGATACTATATGATCATGCCGGCGGTGATGTACTCGAATTTCGACGATTACGGATATCTCTCCCTTCTCGCGAATGTCGGGTATTACGGCTACGACACCGGGAACATCCCCCCCTATCTCGAAGAGGTGGGAGGTCTCTCGGCCGGGACCTATCTCGGAACGCGGGTCTTCGTGGGGGCCCAGGATTTCGTCTTCAACGGCTCGACTCCCATGATGAACGGCCAGCCGATGCAGTTTCTGAACGGGATCAATGCCGCCTACGGCAACTTGTCCGACGCCGAGGTGGGGGTGGCGCTCACCCCCAAGGTCACCTTCGTCGAGTCGGCCTCTGACGAATACTATGGAAACGAAGGCTATGGGGCGGGGTTCATGAACCTCCAGGCGGTGACCAGCGCGCTCAACTACATGGACAAGCTTAACTATCTGAATGTTTCCTATATCTACCAGCAGGGGCTCTTCTCCGACTTCCCGAGCTTTTATTCCAACGGGGCCTCGGGAACGGCGATGCGCCAGCTCAACCCCACCACCTCGCTGGGAGCCGGCGGAACGGTGTTCTATTATTTCTATCCGGATCTTCCCACCTTCAATATGACGATGTACTCCTACTACGGGATTTTTACCCGGAGCCTGACGCGGCGTGTTTTTCTTTCGGCCATGGGGGGATGGAACGCCGTGGTCTTCGAAAACGGCCAGAATTTCCAGGCGCCGGAGTGGGATATCAACCTGGGGTACAGCGATCCCCGTCTGGGAATCGGCGTCAATGTCGGAGAATTCATCGAGAACGACAACTCCTTCGGGATCGAGATGGGACCTGAAAAGGTCAAGGAGGCCATGGGCTATCTATCCTACACGATCGGGCCCAAGACCTCGCTGTTTGCCAATGTGGGCTATACCTATTACGACTTTCTCGCGGCCGCGCCATTCGCCAACAGCTTCTTCCAGACTCTTTCGCCGACCATCTCCTACAACGGAACCTTCCTCGAGGGAACCGCCGGGGTCTCCTATCTGCCCCGGCCCTGGATCACGACCACTCTCATGTACAACGTCATCGACGGCACGACGAACATCCCCAACGAAACCATCGTCGACCAGATGGTCCTCGCCATGGTGACCCTGACCTGGAATTTCAAGTGACATCGACTCCCGATCGAGGCGAAGAGGGATTTTGGGAGTCCGGGAAAAGAATCTCAGTCTGCCACCTCCTCCCCGCCCTCCCCGCCCACGGAGCGGAACAGCTCCTTCTGGACATCGTCCGCCACACGGACCGGGAGCGGGTGAGGCTGTCGGTCTGTCTGATCTCGGATCTGGGGACTCTGGTGCCGGAGTTCGAGGCCCTGGGGATTCCCGTCGCCTTTCTTCCCAAGAAGGGCCGGACGGATCTCTCCATCGTCTTCCGGCTCGCCCGCTTCTTCCGGAGGAACCGCTTCGACGTCGTCCACACCCATCTCTTCACAGCCGACCTCTGGGGGAGGATGGCGGGACTCCTTTCCCCGGTCTTCATCGTCTCCACCTCCCACACCACGCGCGACCCCAACATCGGGCGCCTGGGGCGCCTTCTCGACAAAGTCCTCGACCGCCGGAACGATGCGGTCATCTGCGTCTCGGAGGCTGTCCGGCGCTACCGGGTCGAGGAGGCGGGCTTCGATCCCAAAAAGCTCCACCTCATCGAAAACGGGATCGACCTCGACCGGTTTCAAAAGACCGCTCCGAGGGAGGAGATGGAGCGGAGGCTGGGGCTACCCCCCGGGCGCCGGTGGGCCGTCATCGTGGGCCGCCTCGTCCCGCTCAAGGGACACCGCTTCCTGATCGAGGCCCTTTCCCTTCTGGCGAAGGATTTCCCGGATCTAGGTCTTCTGATCGCGGGCGCCGGAGAAGAGGAAGCCGCCCTCCGGGCCGAGACTGAGGCCCTGGGCCTCTCCGATCGGGTCGTCTTTCTCGGCCTCCGGCGGGACATCCCCGACCTCCTGGGCCTCTCGGAGCTCCTGGTCCTCCCCTCCTCCCGGGAAGGCCTTCCTATCGTTCTCCTCGAGGCCCTGGCCGCTTCCCTTCCGGTCGTGGTGACGCCGGTCGGCGGAATCCCCGAGGTGGTCGAAGACGGAAAGACCGGGTTTTTCGTGACCCAGGAGCCGGCGTCGATCGCCTCGGCGCTTCGCCGGATCCTCGAAAGTCCGGAGAGCTCCCGGGCCATGGGGGCGAATGCCCGCCGCCTGATCGAAGAGCGGTACGACATCCGGTCGGTGGCCCGGCGGTACGAAAATCTCTACCGGAGCCTTCTGGCCAAGCGGCGTCCGCCTCATCCAGCGACACCGGCCGTCTCCCGGGAGAAGCCATGACCTCCGTCCTCTACCTCGTCGACAACCTGGGCCCCGGCGGAAGCCAGCGCTATGTGGCGGAGCTGGCCCGGCACGCCGCCTCCTTCGGGGTCTCCCCCCACGTCTGCTCCGCCAAGGAAGGGGGCGTCTTTCACGAAGAGCTCCTCCGGGAAGGGACGCCGCTCTTCTTTGCCCCCTTCAGGAAGCTCTACGGACGGGACGGATTGCAGGCCCTTGCATCGATCGTCCGCTACATCCGCACGCACCGGATCGACGTGGTCCACACCTTTCAGACCAACGCCAACATCCTGGGCACGATGGCCGCCCGGATCACCGGCCGGCGCGTGATCACCACCCGCCGGGACATGGGCGATTTCGGCATGCGGGGGTCCTCCCGCCTTGCGGCCTTCGAAACCCTCGTCATCAACCGCCTCGCCCACCGGATCGTCGCGAATTCCCAGGCGGCGATGGAGGCCGCCCGGGACCGCGAAGGGATTCCCGCAGGAAAGCTCGGCCGCATCTACAACGGCATCGACTGCGGCAGATTCCGGCCCGAAGCGGAAAAAGGTCCGTGGCGGCGTGCCCTGAAAGTCCCCGAAACCGCCTCCTGCGTCTTCGGGATCGTGGCGGGCCACCGCCCCGTCAAGTCGGTCGACACGGCGATCCGGGCATTCGCATGCGTCCGCGAGCGCCAGCCGGACACCCTTCTGCTCCTGGTGGGGGGCGGCCCCGAGCGCCCCGCCCTCGAGGCGCTGGTCCGGGATCTCGGCCTGACGGAGACGGCCCTCTTCCTGGGAGCCCGGGAGGATGTGGAAAATCTTCTGCCGGCCTTCGACGTCTTCCTGAACAGCTCGAAGAGCGAAAGCTTCTCGAACGCCATTCTCGAGGCCATGGCGGCGGGTCTTCCCGTGGTGGCGACCCGGGTGGGGGGCAATCCCGAATCGGTGGCGGACGGCCGGACGGGATTTCTCGTGGCTCCCGGCGATCCGGAGGCCATGGGGGAGGCAATGGCCGCCCTGGCCGCCGATTCCGATCTCCGGCTACGGATGGGGCGCGCCGGGAGAGAGCGGGTCGAAACGCTCTTTTCCAAGGAGAGATCCTTTTCGGAGCTCGCCGCCCTTTACCGGTCGGTCATGGGAGGCTGAACCCGGCGCCCCTCCGGGCAAGAAAGAGCGGGATCGGTCCGGCGATCCTGTCCGACGGGTCGGGGAGGATTCGGGGATTCCGGATCAGGGGAGGACCCAAAAGCCGAAATCGATCGTCATGGAGGGAATTCCGGGTCCGTTGCCAAAGTCTGACGGGTACCCCGCGGAAGGTCTGGTATTGTAAAAATCTCTCAAGAAACATGGATTAACTCTGATATAGACATGGCCGATGTCAAGCCCCTTGAGCAAAAGAATCATGCTGTTTCGTTGGATACAACGAAACACACCGTCAGTACTGGTTTTCCGCATGTTCCCTTTTTCTCGGATTCCTGAAAACGCCTGCAACCCCGGGTGAGACTCTTTTCGACGATTGATCAGACTGATATGCGTGTGTTACGAGCCGAAAACGGCTCGCAGGGACAACATGATTATGTTTCGTCGGGAGCTTTCCTCCATCTACAGTCGTGGGTCGCTCCCGCTTACGCAGGGCGCCAGCATAGAGTTACCGAGGGTTCTCCATTCGTGAGCCGTATGTCTCACCGGCGGGGTGCCGGCGTTCTCAAGTGGGGCTTGTGGACCTCCTTTTAGAGAATCCTGATTCATTTGTTTTCGGAACGGTAAAAATGCGTTTGCGCTCCTTTCGTTTGAGGATTATGCGGTAAGGGATACAGGAAAGTGGTGGGCCATCGCCCACACGAATCCGGCCAGTTCCCGGGCCACCGCGCAAATGATCTTGCCTTGGGGCTTGACATCGGCCATGTCTATATCAGAGTTAATACCAAGGCGAAATTGACCGCGAGAAAATCGTACGGTTTTCGGACCTTTAAGGTTCAAGAAATAGCTTTGTACCATACACTTGGTGCATTACCGGTCCCCGAATGGACCAACAAATTTTCCTGAGGAGCCAGAATTCGAATGGGTCGGCAAACAAGCACATCGACTGCTGTAGGCATAAATGCGTAATCCAATCAAGGAAGGTTGCACCCAATCTGACCATGCCACCCACGGAAGACCTCACCCCCTCCCGACGGGAGCCAATCTGACTCAAAGGGCGGGCACTGATCTCCTTAACACGAGGGCTGATTGCAACACTCCCTATTTCAAATGCATTTCCGGAACGTTTCATAGCGTTTTTCCA
>DAIBSV010000086.1 GCA_027415455.1 Nitrospirota bacterium
CCCCGGGGGGGGGAGGGGGAGCAGCCACAGCCATCCCGTGAGAGAAGGGCTTCCGGAAAGAGGGGCCCCCGTCAGGGGACGGAGGGCCTGTTCGATCCACCCCAGCATCCGGACGGGGGAGAGGGCGAGCAGGAGACATCCCGCCACCATCCAGGCCATTCCGATCTTTTCAGCCGCCGAGACGTCGTGGGCGTTGCGGGCTCCTTCGGATCGTGGGAGTCCCAGATATCCGATCCCGTAGAACTTGACGAATCCCATGGCCGCCAGGGCCGAAGCCAGGACGAGGAGAGCGCCTCCAAGCAAAACGGCACTTCTGAGGAGTGTCCCGGAAAGACTCCCCGCCTGGAGGGCCGCCTGGAGCAGAAGCCACTCGGAGACGAAGCCGTTGCCGGGAGGCAGCCCGGCGATGCAGAGGACCCCAACCAGGACGAACCCCCCCGACACCGGCATACGTCGGAGCAGCCCTCCCATTCCGTTCAGGTCGTGGCTTCCGGTGGCGTGGATCATCGTTCCCGCGCCCATGAAAAGGAGGCTTTTGAAAAAGGCATGGTTGATAGCGTGGTAGAGGGAGGCCGCCAGAGCGATCTCTCCGGCCAGGGAATGACCCGAACGCATGTAGAGGATCGCGAGACCGATCCCGAGAAAGAGGATGCCGATGTTTTCGATGGAGGAATAGGCCAGGAGTTTCTTGGGGTCCGACTGGACCAGGGCATGGAGGATGCCGAAGAGCGCCATGAGTCCTCCGGCCAGAAGAACGGGCACGCCCCAGGTGTAGTCGAGATGACCGAGGCCCAGGAGGCCAAAGAATACCCGGAGGATCCCGTAGATGGCCGTCTTGAGCATGATTCCGCTCAAGAGGGCCGACGCCGGGGAGGGGGCGACCGGATGGGCTTCGGGGAGCCAGACATGGAGGGGGATCAGCCCGGCCTTGGCTCCGAATCCCAGAAGGGCGCAGATGAAGACGAGGAGGGCCGCACCGGTCGGGGGAGCGCTCGTGCGCATGGATTCGAAGGTGAAGGCCGACAATCCCGGAGACAGGCCGGAGGGCTCGTGGGAAGCCAGAACGAAAAAGGCCACCATGATCAGAAGACTTCCGAAATGGGCCATGAGAAGGTAGAGGAAGCCGGCGTTCCGGACCTCTTCCCGGTCGCTTTCCGTGACGACGAGCGCATAGGAGACCAGGGCCATGATCTCCCAGAAAACCATGAAAACATAGGCATCGTCGGCGAGAAAGACTCCTTCCATGGAGGCCAGGAAAAGGGCTGTCCTGAGAAAGTAGGCCGGGAGCCTGGAGGGAGGAAGGCTTTTGAGGTAGCCGGCCGAAAAAAGAAGGATCCCGGTGGCCGCTCCTCCCAGAATCAGGAGAAAGAAACTTGACAGGGGATCCTGCCGGACGTGGAACGGGAGCCCGGGCAGGCCGCCGGGGAGAACCTGACGAAGGTCGGAGCCCCGGACGAGCCCCCGGATTCCGGAAGAAGCAAGGATGATCCCTCCCGCGGCAAGAAGGAGCGACAGGGGACCCAGAAGGATTCTGGATCGCTGCAGGAGGAAAAAGCCGAGGACGCCGGCTATTCCCCAGGCGAGAAGGACGAACAGACTGGTGTCGAGAGGGTCAGAAAAGGGAGTCATGGATGGAAGGGGCGAGGCTGAAGGGCTCTCCTCCACCGGTACGTCTCGCGGGTTCGGGGGAAGAGTGTCATTCGGCCGGCCATCGGATTCCCGTCTGTTGCGGAGTTCCGTTCATTATTGTGTTCACAGGTGTCTATTATATCATTTGATAAAGGGAGGAATGCAACGACCGGGTCCATGGGCCGCTTCGGGGAAGGTCCGGGGAGAGAGGGAAGGGATTGATCCTTGAATTTCGCCTCCCCGGACGATTAGGATGGAAGGAGGGCATGGAGGGCGAGAATGCGAGAAGATCCACGAGAAATCCAGCAAAACGAGGTTGCACGGGAGATCGAGCGGAGCCAGGGGCCGATACCCTGGTGGATGGTGATTCTGATCGTCATCGTCTACGCGACCGCGATCATTCTGTCGCTCCCCATTCTTGGAAACAGGACTGGGCAGAACATCAACACCTTTTTCAGCGACACCCACAAGAGGGGGACTTTCGACTTCGGAACGGTGGGAGGAGGGGCCTATCTGGCCGGGGGGTTTTTTGTGATCTACTACGTCTTCATGATCCGTCCCCGCCGCAAGAACAGGAAAAATCCCGCCGGGCCCTCCGGACCCTGATGGCCGGACTCTGACGGGTGGAGACCGTTCGCGGAAAGAGACTGGCAGCCTTCCTTTTCTTTTTGACCTGCCTCACGACGACCGGGGCGGGAGCCCTCCTGGCGGGTCGTGATCCCTTATCCTCATTGGGCGGGTTTGCCTCCGGATTTTCCTACTCCATTCCCCTCATGCTGATCCTGTCGGCCCATGAGGCCGGCCATTACTTCGTGGCCAGGCGGTATGGCGTGGTGTCCCCCCTGCCCTGGTTCATTCCGGCACCGACCCTCATCGGAACCTTCGGGGCTGTGATACGGCTCCCCCGCCTCCCCGGAAGCCGGCTCGCCCTCTTCGACATCGCTCTGGCCGGTCCTCTGGCCGGACTTATTCCTTCAATCGTCGCGCTCGCGGTCGGCATCCGTCTCTCCACCTCCCTTCCGGGAGAAAGTCCCCCCGGATCCGGCCTGGAGATCGGGGAATCCCTCCTCTTCCGCTTTCTGGAATGGATCTTTTCGACCGGACCCACCGGCCATTCGACCCTCCTTCTCTCGCCGGTCGGGTTCGCGGGATGGGTCGGACTGCTCGTGACGGCTCTCAACCTGATGCCGGTCGGTCAACTCGATGGAGGACACCTGGCTTGGGCGCTCCTGGGGAGCCGGGCGCGCGGACTCCTCTGGGGAATCTTTCCCCTGCTCCTTTACCTGGGCTTGCGGGGATGGAAGGGGTGGTGGATCTGGGCGGCGCTGCTTCTTCTCATGGGGATCTCCCATCCGGAGATCTCCGGAGAGGGGGATCGACTTCCCGTCTCCCGGATCGTCTGGGGGATCGCGGCCCTTGTCATCGAGGTTCTGGTTTTTGTTCCGGTTCCTCTGAAATTTGCCTGATCTTGTCGACCATCCAGCCGTGGAGAAAGCCGTTACTGGCGACGACCACCGGGGCCTCGAGGCGGAACGGACCCCCGAAGGCGTCGGTGACCGTCCCGCCGGCTTCCCGGACGATCAGCGTTCCTGCCGCCGTGTCCCAGGGAGACAGTCCTCTCTCCCAGAACCCGTCGAGCACCCCCATTGCCACATGGCAGAGATCGAGCGCCGCCGATCCGGAACGACGGATTCCCTGGACCTCCCGGGAGAAGCCTTCGAAGGTCGCCATGTTCTTGAGTCGGGGGGTATCGGCGTGGGTGTAAGAGAAACCGGTGGCCAGAAGGCTCCTTTGGGGAAGGCTTTCCCGGGAGACGGAGAGTCGCTTCCCGTCAAGGGTCGCTCCCCGACCGGCCCATGCTTCGAAGCGCATCCTGCGGAGAGGGTCGACCACCAGACCGTACAGGAGGGATCCTGAGGATTCGAAGGCAATCGAGATGCAGAAACAGGGGTAGCGGTGGGCGTAGTTGGTCGTTCCATCGAGGGGATCGATGATCCATCGGTGGGAGGTTTCTCCGGACGGCATGCGGCCTCCGCTCTCCTCGGCGAGGAATCCATGGTCGGGATAGTCCCGGGAAAGGGTCTCCATGACTGCCCGCTCCGAGGCCAGGTCGATCTCGGTGACGAGGTCGATCCGTCCCTTGTATCCGACCTCGATCGTCCGGGTCATCCCCTCGAGAAGGATTTCGGAGGCAAGGTCGGCCGCTCTTCGGGCCGTTTCGGCAATCTGTTCGGGGAGGATTCCGGGGGGCCAGAAAAGCCTGCTTCCGGAAATGTTTTTGTCGCCTTGATTCATCGAACCTCCCATTCGTGTTCCTGTCCCGACCCCTTTGAGTGTGTTGCGTCGCGCCCGCCCATCCTATCAGATTCCAGGCGGATTTCCATCGGACGATCCAAGCAGGAAGGGCAGGAAGGGATGGGGCTATCCAGAGAGAGGGAGATTGTACGATAATGGAACGAAGAAACCTGATGACTTCAGGGAGGAGGGCTGCACGTCATGTTTGTAACGATTACCTTTATTCGCTGGCTCCATCTTGTGGGGGCCGCGGCGTTGGTCGGAGGGATGGTTCTCCAGCTTTTTGTCGTGAGCCCGCTCCTCTCGTGGGTCGATCCCTCGATTCGGGGCAAGCTCGCGAAGAAGGCGACGGACTTCTACCTCCCGGTGTTCTGGGTCAGTCTCTCACTTCTCATCATGACCGGGGCCTTCGTCATCTTCGACCGGCTCGTCTCCCTCGAGAACATGGTCTTCCCGTACAAGAACTCCTATGAGACCTTCTGGCTGCTGAAGCTGAGTTTCGTCGGCGGAATCGCCCTTCTTGGAATCCTGATCGCCCGGATGTCGGGGGAGATCAGGACGACGACCCGGCAACAGCTGGCGACGGGCCCGGATTCGCAGGAGGCCCTGAAGCTCGAGGAAAAGAAGAGCCGGTTGCGACAGACCGTGGGACTTCTCCGGAACCTGAATGTCGTCCTCGGCATCTTCGTCCTTTTGTGGGCGGCCGTTCTCCAGAACATTTTCGGACTTCTGATCCTCCGATAGCTCTGCGCGGACATTCGCGCCCTACCCAAAGAGAGGAGCCTTCTTGGCGTATTTTCTCAAAAAAAACGACCGTCCCAAAAATGCCCCCGACCGGAAAATTCCGACGACGATGGCGACCCAGCATCCGGACAATGCGGCCGCCCCCTACTGGAAGGCCAACCAGGAGCCCTTCATCAGCACTCTCGATGAGATCGAGGAGTGCTACCGGAGCTACATCGACATCGGCTGCCAGGAGTACATGTGGGACTGGGAGGGGAAATACGTCGACGAAGGTGTTGTCGAAAAACTGTTTTCCTCGCATTTCGACTACTTCAAGGAAAATCAGATCGGAAAGGATGTTTTTCTGACCTTCCGCCTTCCGAACATCTGGTATGAAAAGGAGTACCGGATTGCCCGGGCCTACATCGGGATCCTGACATTCGAGGATCTGGCGCGGGATCTTGGCCTCAAGACCCCGCCGGTGTTCGAGGTCATTCTGCCCATGACCGATGAAGGACAGAAAATGATCTATCTCCAGCAGACATTCCGCAAGATCGCCCGCCTCAAACATCAGGTGTTCGATGAGGAGGGCGTGGTCCGGGATCCTTCCTATCTTCAGGTCATTCCCCTGGTGGAAGGAGTTTCGGAGTTGACCGTCTCGCGCAAGATCCTGCACGATTACGTCGATCTTCACGCTGCGGAATACGGATCGAAGCCCCTTTACCTTCGTCCTTTCATTGCCCGTTCCGATCCCGCCCTAAACGCCGGAATCGTACCTGCCACCATCGCGGCCAAGGTCGCCCTGTCGGAATATTTCCGTTTCGAAGAGGAGTCCGGGATACCGGTCTTCCCCATCATGGGGGTAGGATCGCTTCCGTTTCGCGGCGGCCTCTCTCCCTGGAATGTTCCCCACTTCATCGAGGAATACCCGGGGGTCCGGACCGTGACCGTCCAATCCGCCTTCCGGTACGACTATCCTCAGGAGGATGTCCGGGAAGCCATCAATCTCCTCAACCGCTCGCTGCCGGGAACTGTTCCCCTGGCCTATACCCCGGACGAGGTGTCAGCAGGCGAACGGCTGGTCTCCATCTTCTCCGAACATTATCAAAAGACGGTAGAAGAGGTCGCGGATGTGATCAACAAGGTCTCCGGCAGTATTCCTCCCCGGCGGGAGCGCAAGCTTCATATCGGGCTCTTCGGGTATTCCCGGGGAATCGGACAGAAACATCTCCCCCGGGCGATCGGATTCACCGCTTCCCTTTATTCCCTCGGGATTCCTCCCGAACTGATCGGGACGGGGAGGGGAATCGCCCAGGCGATCCGGGAAGGATACGGAGACTCCCTTTCCCTCTTCTACCGCCGCCTCAAGGATGACATGCAGGATGCGGGGCATTATCTGAATAAGGAAAACCTCAACTTTCTCGCCTCAGAAAACCAGGCATGGATGGCCGTCAAGGAGGATATCGATCTCGTGGAGGATTTCTTCAAGATCGAACTGGGCCCTGTGACGGTCGAGCATTACCTTCACAGAAATTTTGTTTCCAGCATCTACTTTCTGTTGCAGGAAGAGAAGGACTTTTCCGACTATCTGCTCAAGGCGGCCCTTCTTCGGAGATCCCTCGGGTAACCGGCTCATCACAGTCATGAATGTCCAGGAGGGTCTTCTTGGCCAAGTCCCTTGAAAAAAGAATTTTTTTAAAACTCATCATGCCGGTCCTCGTTCTGATCGTGATTTCATGGGTCCTTTACAGCGTCAAGGATCCCTTGATGAAGGGGGCCGCCTCGGTGGCCCTCCTCTTTTTCATCTCCTTCGTTTTTTTTATTCTCAGGAAGCAATGGCAGGAAAGGGAGGACTTCAAGGTTCCCACTTGGCTTTTCGTGGTCCTTATCTCAATTCTCATCCTTTTTCTGACACTTGTTGGAGTCCTTCCCATCGTGACAATGTTCACGAAGCCTCCCGCCTCCTACCCCTGACGCCCCGCCCCTTCCTGGTTCTCCGGGCAGGGTGGCATTTTTTCCACATCCCAGGAAAAAATGCGACACTTTTTCCATCGCTCCTCATCGACCTGTCGAGAGGGGTGTCTATTAAGTCATTGCCATAATATAATTTAAGACAGAGTGCCTTTTTGGCATCTCGCTTGCTGTGATTCGTCGTCAGAATATGGAAAGTCGGATCAATCGGTCCGGATACCAGTCATCGGGGAAACCGGTCAGGCGGAATCAACGCTCCCGAATGGGGGGGAGGAATGCGGATGAGGTGGCAGAGAACGCTGGCAAAGCCGGTCGAGATCCGGGGAACAGGTCTGCACTCCGGAAGGGAAGTGGCGCTGCTTCTTCATCCGGCGCCCGAGAACCACGGGATCGTCTTTCACCGGTCCGATCTGGGAAGCGTCTATATCCCGGCGCATGTCCGATTCGTCTCGACGGAACGTTCGACGCTTTCGACCGTCCTTTTTGATGGCCAGGCGACGGTTCAGACGATCGAGCATCTGATGTCGGCCCTGAACGGGCTTTACCTCGACAATCTCGTCGCCGAGATCGATGGTGCAGAGCTTCCTATCCTGGATGGATCGTCCCGCCCTCTCGTCGAGGCAATTACCGCTGCCGGAATCGTAGAGCAGAAGAAGACCCAGAGATTTTATCGTGTTGTCCGGTCCGAAGAGTTCGTCTCCGGGAATAAATATCTTGCGGTTGAACCCTCCGACCGCTTCGAGGTGGATTACGAGATCGACTTCGGTCCAGGGCTTCTTCAACGGTATCGCTTTACCTTGAGCGAATCCTCCTACGCGTCGGATATCTCCCGCGCCAAGACCTTCTGTTTCGAGTCGGATATCCACAAGATGCGCGCTATGGGGCTGGCTAGGGGAGGGAGTCTTTCAAACGCCCTCGTGATGGGTAAGAACGCTCTTTTGAACCCGGATCAGCAGACTTATGCGGACGAGTTTGTGCGCCACAAGATCCTTGATTTCCTAGGGGACGTGAGGTTGCTCGACCGCCCGGTGGTCGGGCGGTTCGTCGTCCGGCGGGGGGGGCCATGCCTTTCATACCGGATGTCTCCGGTCTCTCTGGGAGAAAGGGAATCTGGCACTTTCTTCGACCAAGGCGCCCGCTTCCGATGTCGAGTCCACGTCCGTCCCCGGAGAAAAGCTCATCCCTCTCAGTCAGTAACCCTTTCGGAAGGCTGTCCCTTTTCGAGCCGCTATCTCCGGGCGGAGTTTTCCCGGGCCAGGGAGAGGATGGAACAGACCAGGGGAGTGTCCGAGACCTCCGTCTGGCATCCGAGTCGGTATTCCGGCTCGAGCATCATGGCCTTGGCCAGAAAGTCCTCCTTGGGGTTCCGCTTTCCAAGCGATTCCAGCCCTTCGACGATCTTCACGAGACAGGTCC